>JAQGPE010000049.1 GCA_028293225.1 Akkermansiaceae bacterium
GGGATTTCGTGGATGGCGTCCTCGGTCAGCGAAACGCGGATGGTGTCGCCGATGCCGTCGGCGAGCAGCGAGCCGATGCCGATGGCGCTCTTGATCCGGCCGTCCTCGCCGTCGCCGGCCTCGGTCACGCCGAGATGGATCGGGTAGTTCCAGTCGGAGCCTTCCTGGTTCAGGCGCGCGACCAGCAGTCGGTAGGCCTCGATCATGACCTTCGGGTTCGAGGCCTTCATCGAGAACACGAAATTGTGGTAGTCCATTTCCCGGGCGATGCGGGCGAACTCCAGGGCGCTCTCCACCATGCCGAGCGGCGAGTCGCCGTAGCGGTTCATGATGCGGTCGGACAGCGAGCCGTGGTTGGTGCCGATGCGCATGGCGCGGGCCTTCTCCTTGCAGAGATCGACCAGCGTCGCGAATTCCTCGCGGATGCGCTCCAGTTCCTCCGCGTACTGCTCGTCGCTGTACTCGCGGATTTCGAACTTCTTCTTGTCGGCGTAGTTGCCGGGATTGACGCGGACCTTTTCGACCCACTTGGCGGCTTCCAGAGCGGCGTCCGGCTTGAAATGGATGTCGGCGACCAGCGGGACGGTGCAACCGGCGGCGCGGACCTCGCGGGCGATGTTCTCCAGGTTCGCGGCGTAGATTTTCGTCTGGGCGGTGATGCGGACGATCTCGCATCCAGCCCCGGCGAGCTGCAGCACCTCCGCCACGCAGGCCGGGGTGTCGCGGGTGTCGGAGGTAATCATCGACTGGACCCGGATCGGGTTCAGTCCGCCGACGCCGACATTGCCCACCATGACCTCACGGGTCTCCCGGCGGCTATAGGCCAGCAGGTCAGGGCAGTATCGCAGCACCGAGTGATCGCTCATCGGCGGGGAGATACACGAGGACGGGCCGATGAGCAACGGTGGCGGCGGGGCGGGGCAAATCTTTCACGCCGGCGGACCGGGCCGGGAAATCCGGGAAAAGGCCACGCGAGCTTGAATCACGCACCCGGATCATGAATGACTTGTGCATGAGACTCCTCCCTCTCCTGCCGGCGACAGCTGTGTTCGCCGCTCTCAGCGCCCTGCCCCCGGCGGCCGCCGCTTCTCTGGGCAAGACCGGCGCCGGGATCTACCTGCTGACGGACGACAACCGCCTGGCGATGGTCACCGACACGCTGGCGGCCCAGGCTTCGCCGCGAAAGTCCCTGACCGGCCTGCTAGCGGGGGACCTGCTGATGTCGATCGATGTCCGGCCGGCCAACCAGGAACTCTACGGGCTGGGGGTGAACGGCAGCACCGGGACGCTCCAGCTTTACCATCTGAACGCGGCCACCGGAGTCGCCGCAGCGGTCGGAACGCCGGTGACCCCGCGGGATAGCGGCAATGTACCCATCCCGGTGGCCGGCGTGCAGTTCGGGATCGATTTCAATCCGAACGTGGACCGGCTGCGGGTGGTGGCCAACAACGGCCTGAATTTCCGGATGAGCCCGACCACCGGCGCGATCGTGGCGATGGACACCGTCATCAATGGAGGCACGACCAGCATTGGCGAGGCCGCCTACACCAACAACACCCCGGGCAGCACGGCGACCACCCTCTACACCCTGGATGCCGCGAGCGACTCGCTCTACATCCAGAGCAATCCCAATGCGGGCGGTCAAAATTCCGGGACGCCGGTGCTGATTTCCGGGATCCCGGTCAATTTCAGTTCGGTGGGCGGATTCGACATCGCGCCGGGAGTCGACGTCGCCGCCTCGGGTAACGCCGCCACCGGAACCGGCTATGCCGCGCTGAATCTGGCGGGCACCACCGGCGTCTACCGGATCGATCTGGCCAACGGGAACGCCATCCTGCTGGGCGTTCCCGGCTTTGCGATCCGCGGGCTGGCGGTGAAAACCCAGATCCCCGTCGCCTACTCGTTGCGCTCCAATGGCACGACGCTTTACCGCTTCCGCACCGACGACCCAGCCGTCGTCGCCTCCATGGCGATCACCGGGGTCAATGCCGCGGAGGTCCTGGCCGGCGTGGCTTTCCGTCCCGCGACCGGCCAGCTCTACGGCCTGGGAGTGAATGCCGGGGCCGACACCGCCACGCTCTACCTGGTGGATCCGGCGACGGGCGCCTGCACGGGGGTCGGTACGACGGGGCAGGTCGCCTACTCGAAAGCGGGGGAGGCGGTCGATTTCCCGGCGGTCTCCAGTGGCTACGGCATCGACTTCAATCCCACCGTCGACCGGATCCGCGTGGTGACGGGATCGGGCGCCAATTTCCGGATCAACCCGAACACCGGCGGGCCGGTCGACGGCGACGCGACCAGCGTGGCCTTCGATCCGGACGGCTCCCTGAATGGCGGCAGCACCATCGCCACCGCCGCCGCCTACACCAACTCGTATGCCGGGGCCACGCTGACCACGATCTATGCGCTCGACCCTTCCTCGAACTCGCTGTGGATCGTCAATCCTCCCAACAGCGGCACCATGACCCTAGGCGTCCCGGTCACCCTGAACGGCAGCCCGCTCGATTTCACCGCCAACGCGGGCCTGGAAATCGTCGCCAGCCCCGGCATCCATCCGCCGAATGCCGATCCGGCCGCCACCTACGCCTACGCAGCCCTGACCGTCGCCGGTACTCCCGGGCTCTACTGGATCAACCTGGGCACCGGAGCTGCCACGCTGAATGGGACCATCGGCAGCGGCGCGGCGCTCAGCAGCTTGGCGGTTTGCTCGGCGGCGGGAGCGGGCTGCGCGCCGGTGAGCTGGAGTTCGGTGGCGGGGACGCAGTACTCCCTCGAAACCTCCACCGATCTGATCCACTGGCAGGCCCTGCCGGGCACTTTCACCGCCACGAGCGCCTCCACGACCGTCCCGGTGGACACTTTTACCGGGGAGGTCCGGCGTTTCTGGCGCGCGACGGGTTTGTAACCGGCGAGACGATCCGCCTTTCCGACGGCGCTTTCCTGCGTATCCTGCCACTCATCGCATGAAAAAGCGCCTGCTCCTTCTCACCGCCTGCCTGCTGGCGACCGTCAGCGCCGAACCTGCAGCACCCGTGGCAGAGGCTTCTGCGCAGGCCGCACCGGCGGCTACAGATGCTCCCCGCTATATCCGGATCGAGAAGACCCCGGCCTCGACTCAGCTGCAGACGGCCTTGGTGCATTTCAAAAAGGGCAACGCGACGCTGGATCTGGTCGGGGCGATCCACATCGCGGATGCGAAATTCTACCACGAGCTGAACACGCTCTTTGAAGGCTACGATGCCCTGCTCTGGGAAGGCATCGGCGGCGGCAAACCCGCAGCCAAGCCTGTGCCTGAAGCGGAAGTGAAAACCGCCGCTGAAAAGGAAGAGCCGCCGCCAACTCCACTCGCAGCCGCTCCTCCGGAAGCCGCGGCGAGCGATGAAAAGGCCGCTACTCCGCCTCCTGCCAAACCTGCCGCCCGCAAGGGCGACCTCGGCGGCCTGCACACCGCCTATGTGGCCGGCGCCAAGTACCTCGGCCTGGCTTTCCAGATGAACGAGGTGGACTACCGCAAGAAGAACTTCGTCCACGCCGACCTGACCATGGATGAGTTCAACGATCTCCAGGATCAGCGCAAGGAGTCGCTGTTCACGTTCGCCCTGAAGAACGGGCTCGCCAACGCGGGCAGGAAGGATGTGCAGGAGCCGAATTCCCTCAAGCTGCTGACCTCGATTCTTTCGGGAGATAAGAACGGCCTGAAACGCGAACTGGTCGGTACCTTGGGTGCCGCCGATGACCAGGTGTCAAAGATCGCCGGCGAAAGCGTGATCATCAGCGACCGCAACGCGAAGTGCCTGAAGGTGCTGAGTGAAGAGGTGGCCGCGGGAAAGAAGAAGCTCGGGATCTTCTACGGAGCGGCTCATTTCCCGGACATGGCCAAGCGCCTGGAAGCGGATGGCTGGGAAAAGACCGGCAGCGACTGGCTGGTCGCCTGGGACATCGCGAACTGAAGCGAAAGCCGGCAGCCTGCCGCTATGACGGTTTCGCGCCGTAGCGCAACCCATCGAGGAACAGCGCCACCATGCGCTCGGCGCGGCCGGATTCAGCATTGTAAGCCGACATGCACAGACTCGCCACCGCGCCGAGAAGTTCGTCGGCGTCGGCATCGGCGCGGATTTCACCGGTCGCAACCGCTGACTGGAGCAAGGCCTGAACAGCGGGTCTGAGACGCTGGTCGAAGTGGCTCATCAGGCTATCGTAGGCCGGATCTCCGGAATGGAGAGCCTTGGCGAGCCCGCGTTTGGTCGCGACGAAAAGAGTGTAACGCTGGACCCACTTTGCCAGGGCTTCGAAGGGCGGGAACTCGGCCGCCAGAACCGGGGCCGTGTCCGCACACGCATCCATTTCACGGCGAAACACAGCGGCGATCAGGTCCGCGCGCTGGGGAAAGTGCCGGTAGAGGGTTCCCAGGCCGACGCCGGCCTTTTCAGCGATCTCCCGCACCGGAGCATCCACGCCGGAGGTGGCGAAGACTTCCTTCGCCGCATCGAGCAGCGCATCAACGCTGCGCTGGGCGTCGGCACGAATGCGGCGGGGCACCTGGCCCTCCCGCGCATCGTCCGCCCCTGTTACCCCCTCGCTCATTTCCACTCCTATTCTCCGCTCGCAGGGTGGGCAACTGGCAAAACCGGGCCGGAAATAGCCACCCACAGCGGGATTGAGAGGAGATTCCGATATTTTTTCACCTGCTCCCTTGCAAGTGGAACCGTGTTCCGTATGTTCCGGAACATTGTTCCGTTTATGGCAGCACGCCGGGCGTGAATCATTGACGCATCCACCATCCAAAGAAAATGACCGCAGAAAACAAGCAAGTCGCCCTCGTCACCGGAGCCAACCAGGGAATCGGTCTTCAGATTGCCAAGGACCTCGTGGCCCACGGCCTGACCGTACTGGTCGGATCCAGGAACTTCGAACGCGGTGAGGCCGCGGCCCGGGAGATTGGGCCCGGCGCCATTGCCCTTCAACTCGACGTGACCGATCAGGCTTCGATCGCGGCCGCAGCGGAGCGCGTTCGCAAGGAGTTTGGCCGGCTCGACGTGCTGATCCAAAACGCGGCCATCTCGAATTCCAACCGGCTTCCCGGCCAGTCCGTCGAGGACTACGCCAGGACCACCCTGCCGAGCAACGTGTCCCTGGATGAAATGCGGACGGTGTGGGACACCAATGTGTTCGGCGTTCTCTCCGTTTATCAGGCCATGCTGCCGCTCCTGCGCGAGACGCCGGGCGCCCGCATCGTCAATGTCTCCAGCGGCGCGGGCTCTCTCACCCTGAACTCAGACCCGGCCTTCCCCCACCGCTCGATTTTCGGCCCGGTCTACCCTGCGTCCAAGACGGCCCTCAACGCCCTGACCCTTGCCATGGCGATCGAGCTGGAGAAGGAGGGAATCAAGGTCAACGCGGTCTCTCCGGGTTTCACCAAGACAGGTCTCAACGGGTTTTCAGGCACGGATACCGTCGAGGAAGGCGCCGCCGAGGCGGTGCGCGTGGCCCTGCTCGGTCCAGACGGCCCGACCGGCGGCTTCACCCACGCGACCCGGGGCACGATTCCGTGGTGATAGGAGGCTCCTGGCAACGCAGGCCCGCCGACAAACGACCCTCCCACTCACCCACCACTTAGTCTCCATGCAATACCGCCCGCTTGGAAAAACCGGCATCAAAGTCAGCCCCTATTGCTTGGGTGCCATGATGTTCGGGAAACTCGCGAATTCCGATCACGACGAATGCATCGGCATGATCCACAAGGCTCTGGATGCCGGGATCAACTTCATCGATACCGCCGACGCCTACAGCCGCGGCGAATCCGAGGAGATCGTCGGCAAGGCGCTGAAAGGCCGCCGCGACAATGTCGTGCTCGCCACCAAGGCTCATCTGCCGATGGGCGACGATCCGAACCAGCAGGGCAATTCACGGCGCTGGCTGACCCGCGCGGTCGAAGATTCACTGCGCCGGCTCCAGACCGACTACATCGACCTCTATCAGGTCCACCGGCCAGCCCCGGATACCGACATCGAGGAGACACTCTCAGTGCTCACCGACCTGATGCGGGCGGGCAAGGTGCGCGCGATCGGCGCCTCGACCTTCCCCGCCTCGGACATCGTCGAAGCGCAGTGGGTGGCCGAGCGACGCGGCCTGGCCCGCTTTCGGACCGAACAGCCGCCCTACTCGATCCTCAATCGCTCCATCGAACGGGAGGTGCTGCCCGCCTGCCAGCGCTACGGCATGGGCGTGATGGCCTGGAGCCCGCTGGCCAAGGGCATGCTCACCGGCAAGTACCGCAAGGGAGAAGCGACGCCCGACTCACTGCGCGCCAAGTTCTTCCCGAATGCGATGTCCGACGAAGCGAGCCTCGGCAAAGTCGAGCAGCTCATCCCGCTGGCCGAAAGCGCAGGCCTCTCCCTGATGCACATGGCGCTCGCTTTCGTGGTGGCGCATCCCGCCGTCACCTCGGCCATCATCGGGCCGCGCACTCCGGAGCATCTCGAAGGCCTCCTCGCCGGCGCCGGGGTGGTGCTGGACGACGAGCTGCTCGACCGGATCGACGCGATCGTACCGCCGGGCACCGACATCGCCCCGCTGGAGAGGGCCGCCTATATTCCCCCAGCGCTCACCCAGGCGGCGCTGCGCCGCCGCCCCATCGCCGACCGAGCCGCCAGCGTGGCTGCAAGCGAATGATGAGCCGCATCCAACCCGAACTGAGCCGCTCCATTGACCTTTCCTCCCAGGTCATTGATGGAGCGGTGGCCGGGTGATCCAGATGAGATCGCCGGTCGCTTCGCTGGTCCCGGGCACGCCCTCGTCGTCGACGGCATTGATCCCGTAGGACCAGATCCACGGTGAACCGTCGGACTTCACGCGATAACGAAGCGGTTTCCCGCTGAACGGATCCTCCGGCACGGCTGGCAGAAACTCCGGAACGAGGCGGTCCAAGGTTTCAGGCACATGACCGTGCTTCAGGCGATATCGCTCCACGGCGATACCGCTGCGCAGCAGACCGAGGCCAGCCTGACCCGTGAGAGCCATTCGCGCAGCCAGGGAAATGCTTCTCCACGGAGGCTCCGGGGTGATCGAATGAGGCGTCCCTCCTTTTGGGACGTATTCGATGACGGCCGCGGGCATCCCGGCAAGGCGCTGGAATTTGGAGAAATCATCCAGGGTGAAAGACGTTCTGGGCTGGCCGTCCTTCAGGAGCCCTTCATTCACGAGGTCATCGTAGTAATGTATTTCTTCCAACCGGGCGAGGCCCCGGGGCCGGAAGGCGGACCAGAGACCGCGCAGCCGCGGCATCCACTCGTTCGACTCCTCCGTCCAGATTTCCGTCCAATCGATGGCGGGAGACGCCTCGCCGGATCCCTTCAGGACGCTTTCGGCGAAAGCCATCTCTCCGGCCAAACTCAGAACCGCGGCACGCTGGGGATCGAGTGCACTCAGATCTCGCTCAAAAGCGGCAAGAGCGGCATCATCCCAGAGATCCCGGGCGATCCCTTCCCAAATGGTGTTTCTGACACCGTAGCCCATAAGGCTGGCAACAACCCCGGAGAACAAACAAGGCCGCGAGAGGGAGGTGAGACGCTGCATGCCGATGAGCGCTTCCGTATCCGACAAAGCCTCCGGCATGTTACCCGTGACCATCTCCGCCACCGCGTGTCTGCAGCCATAGCGGGACAAGCCGGCCATCGGCTGGTAGGCAGCGCCCACACTTTCAAGATCCCTGACTGGCCATGCCGCATCCGGTCTGCCGAACGCTGGCCGCAGCTCCAGCCAAAAAACCTCTGCGGCCCTGTCCGAATCGAGCCATCGCCTGCCGGCCGCCTCATCAGTGGTCTCCGGAGCATCCACCCAAGTGGTGAGATTCGCAGGCTTGCCCTCTGCCATGGAGGTCTCGGAACCCAGCCGTACGAGCGCCTTGCTCTTCTGAAAGATCTTCTCCCGAAGTGTCGCCTGCATGGCGGGATGCGAGAACAGATCCAGGTCCGGTTCAGCGGCAGCAGCCAGGAAATAGGCGTTCGGATTTGTCTGGATCTTCAATGCCCGCCACCGATCCAGTCGCTGCCTGGCAACTCGTTCGCTTTCCCAATTGGCTCCGATGTAAAAGAGGACGATCCCCGCCAGGCACACAAAAGCGGTGGCGAGCGCCGCAGCTCGGGTTTTCCGGCTGCGGAGAATCTTCCACGTCCAGGGAGGCAGGCGCATCGCGGGATCCTGATCGGATGGAGCAGGAGACGGAATGAGAAAGCTACGCTCATTTTCCAAACGCAAAAACGCCCGTCGC
>JAQGPE010000094.1 GCA_028293225.1 Akkermansiaceae bacterium
CTCTACTTCGACCAGATCCGCGACCTCTACAGCGCGGAAACCCAGTTGCTGGTCGCGCTGCCTGAGATGGCTGAGAACGCTACCAACCGGGAGCTTTGCGAAGCCTTCAATCATCACCTCGAGGAGACCCGCCAGCAGCGGGAGCGGCTGGAGAAAATTTGCGCGACCCACCACATTCAGCCCGCTGGCGAGGACTGCGCGGCCATGCGCGGTCTCGTGAAAGAGGCGAAGAAGCACGTCGAGAACACGGTCTCCGGCGATGTCCGCGACGCGGTTCTGATCGCCTCCGCCAACCGGGTTGAGCACTACGAAATCGCCGCCTACGGGGTGGCGCGGACGTTTGCCCGCACCCTCGGCTTCCTCGACGACGCCAAACTTTTGGACGACAGCCTCGATGAAGAGGGTGCCGCCGACAGCAAAATCACCCGGATCGCCATGGGCGGGATCTTCCACGCGGGAGTGAACGAGGCGGCGCTCCACTAAGAGTGAAACTCTCCGCGACTTCCGGACCGGTCCTCTGGTGGCGGGTCCGGGGACCGCGGAGCCCTTTCCCATCCACCATCCTATTCGCAACCCCATCCCTTAAATTACCTTCATCATGAGCTATCCTACCAAAGCCGTCGCTTCCGATCTCTCCAGCCTGGGAGATGACCTCCGTGCCCTTCTTGCCGCCACCTCCGATGTGGCCGAGGATAAAGTCGTGGAAGCGCGCAAGCGCCTTTCTTCCGCCCTCGACAAGGGCAAAAGCGTTTATGCCCGCAGTGCCAAAACAGCTGACAGTTACGTCCGCGGTCACTCGTATGAGACCGCGGCGATCGCTTTCGGCATCGGCGCTCTCACGGCGCTACTGATTGCTCGCTCCTGCGAGCGTTGACGACAGCAAAGGGAGGGCGCGCCGGCAGTTGTTGGGATTTCCGGCCGTCCTCCCATGTCGCGTCATTTTGAGCGCACCCTCCGGGGTGGAGCTCGCGGGCCGCTGATGCATTCGTGCATCAGCGGCCCATCTCATTTCAGGGAGGCGCGGAAGGCCCGCGGCGACAGGCCGGTGCGGGTCTTGAAGAGATGGGAGAAATGCGAGGAGGTGTCGAAACCGAGAATCGCCGAGACCTCCTGAATCGACTTTGAGGGGGCCGCCAGCAGTTGCTTGGCCCGGTTCATCCGCATCTCGGTGAAATAGTCGGCGGGCGAGCGGCCGGTGACGCCGCGAAAAGTACGGCGAAAAGAGGAATAGCTGACGCCCAGTTTTCCGGAGAAATCCTCCCAGTTCATGCGCAGGTGCAGTCCCTTCGACATCGCGAGGATCGCCTGCCGGACCATCTTTTCACCGGTCAGGTGGCGGGACTCCAGTTGATCCAGCCGCAGGCTGCGCAAGCGCGCGACCACCATGACCGACTGGAGCCCGATGAGCGCCTGAAAGCCCGGCGGCTCGGCGTGAATGGTCGCGATGATTTCGGACAGGTAACTCATCAGCGTGTCGTCGTGGCCGACGTGCACCACTGGCTCCGCGGGCTGGAGCCTGGTTTTGGCGATGGCGGTCTCCATCAGATTGCCTTCGCTCTCGACCCAGTACTCCGTCCAGCCGGTTTCCGGATCGGGCCGGTAGCGGTGCCAGACTCCGGGGAAGATGACAAAGAGATCGCCCGCTTCCACCGGTGAGATCCCGGAGGTCTCGGACTCATAGATGCCTTTCCCAGCGGTGATGTAGACCACGGCAAACGCTCCGAGCCGCCGGCCGGTGCTCCATTCGAAATGGTGGTCGTCGGGGTGGCCCGGCGCGGGGTAGGGTGCGCCGGGCGGGCTCTGGATGCGGCCGGCGCTCAGCACGCGGGCGCCCCAGTCGTCGATCTCCGGGTAGAGCGGGAGGTAGCGGAAGGACTGGGTGGTGAGCGCGGCGGTTTTCATACTCCGGGGTTGATCAAAATCGACATCTTTTTGGTCATTCCCTCTATAGACCCGGGAGTTCTGAATGATTCATGATGCTGGAAGTGTCAAATTCCATCGCTGGGCGTGTGGCGCAGCGATGCGGTGGGACCGCCATTTTTCCTTCATGCCTGTTGTTCGTCATTTATGAGAATCCTTTCTTACGTAGCCATCGCGGGGGCGCTTTCCGCTGGTGCCATTCTGCATGCGGCCACGGCGATCTCCGCCGGCAGCCCGCGCTGCGAGGACCGCATCGACCCGCTGGGTGTCGACATCGCCAAGCCGCGCTTCAGTTGGAAGATCGACTCCGATCAGCGCGGCCAGGCCCAGACCGCTTACGAAGTGGTGGTCGATGGGGTGTGGGACTCCGGCAAGGTCAACTCAAGCGAGAGCCTGCATGTCGAGTATGGCGGCCCGGCCCTGGCGACGGCGAAAGGCTACACCTGGAAAGTCCGCGTCTGGGGAGCCAATGGGGAGGCCTCGGATTGGAGCGGCCCGGCGGGTTTCAGCACCGGCCTGAGCGCCTGGTCGGCGAAATGGATCGGCCGCGAGGAGATCGCCAATACCGCCGTGTTCGGCACGGCGCAGTGGATCTGGTATCCCGAAGGCAGCCCGGCGGCGAGCGCCCCGGTGGCGACGCGCTATTT
The DNA here is from genome assembly GCA_028293225.1 of Akkermansiaceae bacterium. Lineage (GTDB taxonomy): Bacteria > Verrucomicrobiota > Verrucomicrobiia > Verrucomicrobiales > Akkermansiaceae > Haloferula. Next base: position 2,568 of record JAQGPE010000094.1, read on the forward strand.
CCGCAAGACCGTCACGCTGACCGAAAAGCCGCTGCGCGCGAGCTGCATGCTGGCCGCGGACAATGGCTATCAGCTCACCGTCAATGGTACCGCCGTGGGGCAGGGAAGTGATTTCTCCCACCCGGACGAGTTCGATATTTCTGCGCTCCTGAACGTGGGCGACAACACGATCGCGATCACCGCGAACAACATCGGCACCGGCGCGAATCCGGCCGGGATGATCGCGCGGCTGCACGCGGAGTTCGCCACCAGTCCGGCGCTCGACGTCGCGACGAACGCCCAGTGGCAGGCCAGCAAGGACGGCACGACCTGGGTGACCGCCATGGCGCTCGGCAATTATGGGGTGGGCCCATGGGGAGCGCTGAACACCCGGCCGCTACCCGCCACGTACTTGCGCAAGGACTTCACCATCGACACTCAGAAGACCGCCACCCGCGCGACCGCCTATGTCTGCGGGCTGGGCTTCTTCAATCTGTTTCTGAACGGCCAGCAGGTCTCCGACCATGTCATGGATCCGGCGCTTTCCGACTACGCGAAGGCCGCGTACTATGTGACCTTCGACGTGACCGGCCAGATCCAGGCCGGGGCCAATGCGGTCGGCGTCGCTCTCGGCAATGGCCGCTTCCTGGCGCCGCGCTTTCAGAGTCCGGCGGTCACCACCACTTACGGTTTTCCCAAGCTCCTGCTGCAACTGGAAATCGAGTACGACGACGGCTCGAAGTCCACCATCGTCAGTGATGAAACCTGGAAGCTGACCAACCAGGGGCCGATCCGGACCAACAACGAATACGACGGCGAGACCTATGACGCGCGGATGGAAATGCCCGGCTGGAACGCCACGGGTTTCGACGCCTCGGCCTGGGAAACGGCCAAGGTCGTGACCGCTCCCGGTGGTGCGCTGAAGTCGCAGATGATCGAGCCGATGCGGGTCACCCAGATTCTCAAGCCGGTCGCGGTCACTAGTCCAAAGCCGGGCACCTACATCATCGACATGGGCCAGAGCTTCTACGGTG
>JAQGPE010000111.1 GCA_028293225.1 Akkermansiaceae bacterium
GTCCCCGTGACACACCAGATCGATCACCACCGCCGTGGCCAGCAGCAGGACTGGATCCTCGCTGTCGGCGATCTCAATCCCGTAGCTGTCGGATAACGTGAACCACTCCTTGGTGACACGGGCCGCCAGTCTGCCCCTTTGAAACAGCTCATACTCATGGTCCAGGAAATCACCCTTGGCCTCGTAGTCCTCATCGCCTGGACCATCGACCTCGTACTCGCAGGTAAAAAACGTGAATACTTCCTTCCGGACCCGCGTCTCAGCATGTCCCGGGCGACGAATCTCGTAGGTGGGTCCCCAGGAAAGCAGTGCCTGCTCGATCGTCGCCACGACCTTTCCCGCCATGTCCCGGATCGTCAGGCTGTCGCCGAAACTGAAAACCGCTCCATCGACCTGATAGCACTCGCGACCCTCTTCATCACGGATCACGAAGTCATCACCCCAACTCCAGAACTTCTGCTTCAGCATGAATTTCATCGCCGCGCACACTAACAGGCCGCCGGGTGCGGTCGATGGGAAGTTCGGACCGTTTTAGGAATCGCACTGTATCAACTCCGGGCAGGAATCCGGTTGACTTGCCGCCCCGGAAAATCCCTCATCGAAACTGAGATGCCTCCTTCTAAAAGCGCTTCCATGGGGCTGATCATGGCTTTGGCGGCTTGTGGATATCTTGCCGGAACATTGGGCCGCAAATGGACTCTCCCGCCTCCGGTTTCCAGCAGTGCGCCTGCCTCGAACGTTGCAGCTGCGTCTCAACCCAAACCTGAACTCTCCGGTCCCGGCGCGTCAAAACGGGAGGCCGTCGCGCCGCCGCCTCTTCATTCCACCGACAAGATGGAGGATCTGCTGGATCCCAGCATCCCCGATATCTATGAGCGCATCGCCCTCTGGACGGTGGACGCCAGCGAGGCGGATCTCGCCGCTTTCTTCAGCGCCTACAACAAGGCGAACAAAGATCCCAGCGGCGAAAAGGACCTCATCTTCATCAACTGGACCCGCACCAATCCCGCCGCGGCCCTCGCTGCGGTGGCCGGGACGAATATGGAAATAACGTCCTGGTGGGCCTGGGGCGTCAACGATCCGGAGGCCTCCCTGGCCGCGGCCATCAAAGCCGGTCCAAAGTTTGTCTCGATGGTGGCCTGGGGCATCGGACAGAGCAATCCGCAGTGGGTGCGGGATCACCTGGAAGAATTTCCAGAAATCGCCCGCGGCAACGCCGTGTCCGGCATCAGCCAGTGGCAGGACGGCCAGGATCCGCAGGGGGCCCTGGATTTCGCCATCAAAAATGGTCAGATGATCGACGAAAGGACGCTGCGTATCTTCCTCAACAAGGATCCCTGGGCGGCTTACGAATGGATGCAGAAAAACGGTGCCCGGGCATCGCGATACTATGGCAACCAGGATGGATCCATGGATCTCCTGCTCAAGAACATGGCCACCTCTCAGCCGGAAGTCCTGCAGCGCATCGCGGACCAGACCCCGCCCGGCGACGCCAAACGCAAGATGAATCGGCTGCTGTTCGACCAACTCGTGAAAACCGATCCCGACGCCGCTCTGGCCCAGGCCAATGCGACCAAGGGGCCCCGCATCGCCGCCGAACGGCTCGCGGCGGTAAGCCTCAGTAAAATCGCCGCCGATCCCGAGCAGGGTTTCGCCACGCTGAACCGCATCCTGGAGCTTTGTCCCGGCGCGCTCACCGGTCAGATTACGACCCGTGGACCAAATTCAAGCATCGGCAGCTCCAGCGACCCGGTCCAGGGGGTCAGCGATCTTCTGAACGTTCTGGTGGCCAAAGATCCGGCGCGGCTCTTGGAAGCTCAGCCCCCAGGGGGCAGCGACCCTTCCGGAGGTCAGCCGGCCTTTTCCATCATCGCGGACACGTGGGCCCGATCCGACCTTTCCGGCCTGGCGGCATGGACCAACCAGCAGAACGACCCCAAGGTCCACGATGCGGCCGCGTTCAATATCATTAGCCAGTACCAAAACCAGGAAGACTACGCCAGTGCGACCCAGTGGGCGATGAGCCTCGAAACCAATCGCTCGAATTCCCTGAACAATCTGGTGCAAAACTGGGCCAGCCGGGACCTGCCCTCATGCCAACAGTGGCTGACAACTGCCGATGTGACCCCGGAGGAGCGGCAGACTCTCGGCAAGGTTCTCGAAAGCTATCAATCCCGATGAAAGCCGCCCTTTTCCAATCGTCCGTTAAAATCGGCGGCGCCCTGGCCTTTGCCGGGATGGCGGCGTTCGGCTGGCTCCTTGAGGCCCACCGGATGGGCGGAAATTCCGGCTCCTCTTCCACGGATCCCGTCGCATTGATGCCCGGCCGCCGCACCAAGCCGCAGGGAACTCCCGAAGATGTCATCCGCAAGGTGCGGGCCATCCGGAACCTGCAGGATCCGGTTGAGCGGATGCGCGCCACCATCGCCCTCGCCAGGTCGCTGTCTCCGGGAGAGATCGAAAGATGGCTCGATCACGGCTGGTTCACCTTCCACTCCGGTCCGGAACTCATCGTCTTCACCAACCTGGTCAGGGAGCGCTGGACCAACGCCGATCCTGCATCCTACACCCGCTGGAGCATCGCCAATCAAATCTCTCTGGCTGGCGGAGCTTGGGCTGACTGGGCGAGGAAAGATCCTCAGGCGGCGCTTTCTTTTCTGAAAGACCAGCCCATCGGCTCGCTCATTCAGTTGCTTTCCAACGCGGCGGAAAAAGAACCCGCCCTCGCTCTCGAGGCCTATCGCAATCTGCTTTCGCGTGGTGTGACTGCCGGGACCCAGAACTACAGCTTGAGCTTTTTCCAGCAACTGGTGAAGAAAGATCCGGCCGCTCTAGAAGGCCTGCTCTCATCACTGCCACCCGCTCTGCAAACCCAGGCCGAGATGGCTTTGGCCGGGCCGAAACTTGCGACCTCCTTCAGCACGGAAATCCGGAAGCTCTGGGAGCGCCCGGACGGCTGGCAGATCTTCCAGGGCAGCATGGGCTACGATCCGAAGACCGGCGAAAAATTGCTCTCTGAACTGAAGAATCTTCCATCTTCATGGCGGGCTTCCCTGATCAGTTACGGCTACGGCGTCACGACGAACAATGCGCTGCAGTGGTACCAGGCCGATCTGGATGGAGCGGGCTTCAGCGCCACGCAATGCCGGCAGCTGCGCAGCAATGCGATCCAAACGCTGTCAAACCAGAACCCGGGCCAGGCCATCGACCTGATCAAATCCGGAGACTTTTCCGACCAGGAGCGCAAAGGCCTGATGGCCAACCTGATTTCGATGCTGTCCAGCTATCCTGATAAAACAGAAGCCGCTCTGGCGAAGCTCGATCCCGGCGAAGAGCGCCAGCAGGCACAGACCATGCTGGATCAATACGCGGCCCTGCGCTCCACCCCGAAAACGAACAACCCTTCCGATTGGCTGGAAAAAGTGACTGCCACAGATGTACCCAGAGGAGCGGGATATTCTCTGGTCTACGCCCTTCGCGAATGGGGTCCCGATGAACTCGGCCAGTTGCGGGAGTCCTTCCAGACTTTGCCCGATGACAACCGCAAGAAGGTGGCGGAGGCGCTCGTTTCAGGGAATGGCTCCTATAGTGACATGGGCCTCCGCGGCGATGCCATCTCCTATCTCCTGAATCACCCGGACGACCCCGCGCAACCTGGAACGCGGCGTAACCGGACCTTTCGCAGCCCGGATCTCCAGCTTGCCTCGCAGTATGCCGTCGATCTGGGCCGCAAGGATCCCGCGTCGGCCGGTTCGTGGGTCCAGTCGCTGCCTAGCGGCGAGGCCCAGAATTGGGCGCAAAAGAATCTCGCCTCCACCTGGGCTCAGTACGATCCCGACGCCGCCGGACGCTGGGTCCAGTCGCTGCCGGCCGGAAATCGCGCCGAGGTTCAGAAGTATCTGGATAACGGCAGCAAGCCGTAGCTCCCGGCACGCAAGGGGGGAGGAAACGCGCGATGCCGCTATTTCTCCCCGACCACGGCCACCGCGATCTCGCGCTGATGAGGATCGCGCCGGTGCTCGAAAAGGTAGATCCCCTGCCAGGTTCCCAGCGCCATCCGGCCATCGATGACCGGGATGACTTCGCTGGTCCGGGTCAGCGCCATGCGGATGTGGCTCGGCATGTCATCCGGCCCCTCATAGGTGTGGACGAAGTAGGGCGTGTCCTCCGGCACCAGGTGGTCGAAGAAAGCCTCCAGGTCGGCGCGGGCGCTGGGATCGGCGTTCTCCATGATCACCAGGCTGGCCGAGGTGTGGCGAACGAAAACCGTCACCGTGCCGGTCTTGATCCCGCTGTCGCTGACGATCCTTTCGACCTCGCCGGTAATCTCCTGGGTGCCCTTGCCACGGGTGCGAACCCGGAACGTCGCTGCGTGCGCTGCCATGTCCTACTGATCACCGCCCGGTCCCGGCGATGCAATGGCTTTCACGCCGGCCGCGGGGCATTCGCCGCCCGCCATTCGCCCGGGGTGGTGCCCTCCCATTCGCGAAAGGCGCGGAAGAAGGAATTCGGGTCCTCGTAGCCGAGCAGAAAGGCGGTCTCGCTGAGTTCCAGCGCTGGCTGCTGCAGGTAGTGCCGGGCCATTTCACGGCGCGCTTCGCTGAGGAGATTCCGGAAGCTGGTCCCCTCCCCGATGATGCGCCGTTGCAGGGTCCGGCTGCTGACGCCCAGTTCACGAGCGACGGCCTTGATGTCCGGGCGGCTGCCGCCAAGCAGGCGCTTCAGCACCCACTTCACCTGGGCCGCCGGACTACGGCTTTGCTTCTTTTCCGCCAGCTGCTGGTCGAGCTGGGGTGAGAGCATCTGCAGCAGCGCCTCATTGTAAGTGATGAACGGCAGGTCGAGATCGCGGGTGCGGAAGACGATCGCATTCCGCGCCGCGCGAAACTCGATCACACAACCATAGTGCCGCTCCAGCTCCTCACGATGTTCGGGGCTGCGCTTCAGTTCCAGCCGCAGCGGACGCAACGGCTGGCCCGTGCCGCGCCGGCCCAACTCCGTGGCATGGGCAAAGGCGGCGTCGAACAGGACATCCGGCGCGGTGTCGTGGGAGTAGATCCAGTGGTAGTCGACGCTGGTCTCCTGC
>JAQGPE010000113.1 GCA_028293225.1 Akkermansiaceae bacterium
ATCGTTTCGCCGAAAGGCGTGGAGCCGGCGATCTTCTCCGACAAGGAGGTCGCCTCGACCGAGCTGTCGATGGTCTCCGTGAAGCCTTTCGAAAAGGTCGCCGATACCAAGGAGCGCCGCCTGTCCCTGCTGCCGCTGGAGGTGGCCCACTCGATCATCGATCGCCGCTTTGAGCGCATCGCCAAGCAGGACGGCTCGCCGATCACGGGTGGCGGCGTGAGCCGCAGCGAGATGTTCAACCATGCCGAACTCGGCTCAGTGGACGTCTCGGTCACCGATGACCGCTGGCAGGACGCTCTCCCGGTCATGGAGCAGGAGTTCCGCCGCGCCCTGGAGCACGGCTTCACCGAAGCCGAAGTCGCCGAGGCGAAAGCGAATGTCCTGAACGCCTACGAGCAGGCCGTGAAAACCGCCGCGACCCGCAAGTCCGAAGCGCTGGCCTCCGCCATCGCCAAGTCCGTCAACTCGGGTGAGGTGCTGACCGCGCCGGAGACGGATCTGGAAATCATCCAGGACGGTCTGAAGACTCTAACGGCGGAGAGCTGCCTCAAGGCCTTCCACACCTTCTGGGCCGACCAGGGCATCCATCTGATTCTCACGACGAAGGAAGCCCCGGCCGACGGCAAGGCGAAGCTGGTGGAAGCCTACAACGCCTCCCACGCGAAGCCGGTCAGCGCTCCCGAGCAGAAGCAGACCGTCGCTTTCGGCTACCAGGACTTCGGTCCCGCCGGCACGGTGAAATCCCGCAACGAAATCCCGGACCTCGGCATCGTCCAGTTCATCCTTTCGAACGGCGTCCGCGTGAACTTCAAGAAGACCGACTTCGAGAAGTCATCGATCCGCCTGCTGGCCCGCATCGGAACCGGCAAGCTGTCCCAGCCGGCCAAGAGCCCCGGTCTCGACATCTTCAGCGACTCGATCTTCGAAGGCGGCGGTCTCGGCAAGCACTCCGTCGACGATCTCCAGCAGATCCTGGCCGGTCGCAATGTCGGCACCTCCTTCGCCATCGGTGAAGACGCCTTCACCCAGAGCGGCCGCACCACTCCGGACGACCTCGGCCTCCAGCTCCAGCTGATGTGCGCGGAAATCACCGACCCCGGCTACCGCGAGGAAGCGCTGGTCCAGTTCAAGAACTCCGTGCCGGTCATGTTCCAGCAGCTCAAGCACTCGCCCGCCGGTGCACAGGCGGAAATGGGCAGTTGGCTCCACGGTGGCGACGCCCGCTGGGGCGTGCCGGACGAGGCGAAACTGCTCGCTTACACCGTCGAGGACACCCGCAAGTGGCTGACCCCGGCGCTGGCGAAGGGCTACCTGGAGCTCAGCATCGTCGGTGATGTGGAGGAGGAAACCCTTGCACCATTGTTGCTGAAAACCTTTGGCTCCCTGCCGGCCCGCGACGAGGCCCGCCCGGACGACAGCGCTGCCCGCAAGGTCGCTTTCCCGAAGCCACCCGCCAGCAAGTCCTTCACCTACGACAGCAAGATCCCGCAGGGCACCGTGCTGGTGATCTGGAAGACCGAAGGCGTCCGCGGCAACCAGAAGCTGTTCCGCCGCCTCAACGTGGTGGCCAAGATCCTTGGCGACATGCTGCGTGAGGAAATCCGCGAGAAGATGGGCGCTTCCTACAGCCCGAGCGCCGGCGCCAGCGGCTCCGATGCCCTCGACGGCTTCGGCTTCATCCTCGCCAACTGCATGGGCAAGCCGGAGGACGCCCAGAAGCTGTCCGAGGTCGCCGCCCGTCTTGGCACCGAGTTCGCCGCCAAGGGCGTGGAGGAGGACGATCTCGATCGCGCCCGCCGTCCGATCCTTGCGGATCTGGAAAAGACCAAGCGCGATAACTCCTACTGGCTCGGCACCGTGCTGTCCCAGTGCCAGGAGGATCCGAACCGCCTCGATCTGGTCCGCGGCCGTGACGCTGACTACGCGGGCATCACGCTGGAAGAGGTCAACAAGCTCGCGAAGACGTACTTCAGCGACAAGAACGCGCTGAAGGTCATCATCAGGAATCAGGAAAAGCCCTGATTCGAACCCATCCACGGTCGCACCCGTTGGATCGACCAGCCCGCTGCCGGACCACTCCGGCCGCGGGCTTTTTCGTGAAATCCTCTCTGGTTCGCATCAGCAGGGTTGAGGAATCTGACGAAAAAGTAAGGCTTCTGAATAAGTGGCCGGCACCGGCACCGCTATCGCCCTGGAAACGCCTCTCCCGACTATTCACCCTACCGTCATGCGGAAATCAGCCCCTCTCCTTTTCACCCTGGCGCTCGCCGGGTCGGCCATCTCCTATGCGGCCGATACCGCCCCTGCGGACAACGCTCCCAAGACCAGCACCTCCGCCGCCACGGCCTGGCCGCAGGATCTCAGCGACATCCCCGCCGATCCGCGCGCGATCTTCGGCCGGCTGCCGAATGGCTTCCGCTACATCATCCTGCCGAACAAGGAGCCGCAGAAGCGCGTTTCGCTGCGCATCCACATCGCGTCCGGATCGATCGAGGAGGCCGATGACCAGCAGGGCCTGGCCCACTTCCTGGAGCACATGGTCTTCAACGGCTCGAAGCACTTCAAAGCCGACGAACTGGTGCCGAAGATGCAGCGACTGGGCATCGGCTTCGGTGCCCACGTCAATGCCGAGACTTCCTTTGACGAGACCATCTACATGCTGGATCTCCCCGACCTCTCCGAGGACACCGTCAGCATGGGCTTCAATGTCCTGCGCGACTTCGGCGACGGCGCCAATCTTGACCAGAGTGAGATCGACAAGGAGCGCGGCGTGATCCTTTCCGAGAAGACCTCCAGCGACTCCATCGAGGAGCGCCTGATGGTCCAGCAGTTCGCGGAAATCCTGCCCGGCTCGATCATCGGCAAGCGCTTCCCGATCGGTCAGGAGAACGTGATCAAGGCCGCCCAGCGCGAACGCTTCACCGATTTCTACTCCCGCTACTACACCCCGGACAGGATGACTTTCGTGGTCGTCGGCGATATCGACCCGAAGGCGATGGAGCAGCGGATCAAGGACACGTTCAGCTCGATGGTGAAGCCAGAGACGCCTTCGGCCAACCCGGACCTCGGCAAGATCGAACGCCTCGAAAGCGTCAAGCCGTCCGTGTTCGCGGACAAGGAAGTGGCCTCGACCGAACTCTCGCTGGTCCAGGTCCGACCCTACGTCAAAACTCCCGACAACAAAGCGCACCGCCTGGTCCATCTGCCGATCGATATTGCCAATTCGATCATCGGCCGCCGCTTCGAACGCCTCGCCAAGCAAGACAACTCGCCGATCACCTCCGGCTCCATGTCACGCGATGAACTCTTCAACCACGCCGAACTCGGCTCGGTTGACGTCACCGTCACGGACGATCGCTGGCAGGAGGCCGTGCCGGTCATGGAGCAGGAGTTCCGCCGCGCCCTGGAGCATGGCTTCACCGCCGCCGAACTGGCTGAAGCCAAGGCCAAGGTGATCAACGCCTACGAGCAGGCCGTGAAGGTGGCGCCGACCCGCAAGTCGGAAGCGCTCGCTTCCGCCATCGCCCAGTCGATCAATCAGGGTTCGGTCATCAGCACCCCTGAAGCGGATCTGGAGATCGTCAAGCAGGGCCTCGATGCCCTCACGCTGGAGTCCTGCCACCAGGCCTTCCAGAAATACTGGAGCACCCAGGGGCTGCACCTGATCCTCACCACCAGGGAGTCGGAGGCCGATACCAAAGACAAGCTCCTCGAGATCTACAACACCTCTCACGCCAAGCCGGTCGAAGCCCCATCCCAGCAGGAGAACGGCGCCTTTGCTTACACCGATTTCGGCCCGGCCGGGACGGTGAAGTCGCGCAAGGAAATCGGGGATCTGGGCATCGTCCAGTTGGTCTTTTCCAACGGCGTCCACGTGAACCTGAAGAAGACCGATTTCGAAAAGAACAAGATCCGCCTGCTGAACCGCATCGGCGACGGCAAGCTGTCGCAACCCGCGCAGAGCCCGGGCCTCGACATGTTCAGCACCGCGATCTTCGAGGGCGGGGGATTCGGCAAGCACTCGGTCGATGACCTCCAGGGCATCCTCGCCGGTAAGAACGTCGGAACGAAATGCCAGATCGAGGAGGACGCCTTCCTCCAATCCGGTGCAACCACCCCGGACAATCTTGAACTTCAGCTCCAGTTCATGTGCGCGGAAATCAGCGATCCGGGCTACCGCGAGGAAGCGCTCACCGAGTTCCGCAATCAGCTCCCGGCGCTCTTCCAGGAACTCAACCATTCCCAGGAAGGCGCCCAGGCCCATGCCGAAAGCTGGCTGCATGGCGACGATGCCCGCTACGCCGTGCCGGATCAGGCGAAGCTGATGACGTATACGATCGACGACGCGAAGAAGTGGCTGACCCCGCTCCTGAGCCAGGGCTACCTCGAACTCAGCATCATCGGCGACATCGACGAAGCCACGCTCCTGCCGCTGCTCCTGAAAACCTTCGGCGCCCTGCCACCGCGCACGGAAACCCCGCCGGATGATGCCGCCGCCCGCAGGATCGACCTGCCCAAGGCTCCGGCCTCCAGGGCCTTCACCTATGACAGCAAGATCCCGCAGGGCACCGCGCTGATCCTCTGGAAAACCGAGGGCCTGCGCGGCAACCAGAAGCTCTTCCGCCGTTTCAACCTCGTCGGTGAAATCCTCAGCGACATGCTGCGGGAAGAGATCCGCGAAAAGATGGGCGCCTCATACAGCCCGGAAGCCCTGGCCAGCGGTTCGGCAGCCCTGGCGGACTACGGCTTCATCCTCGCCGAGTGCGTGGGCAAGCCGGAGGATACCGTGAAGCTCGCTGACACCGCCACCCGCCTGGGCGCGAAGTTCGCGACCAAGGGGGTGAAGCAGGACGACCTCGACCGCGCGCGCAAGCCGATCCTGTCGGAAATGGAGGAGTCCCTGCGCGACAATACTTACTGGCTGGACACCGTGATGGCCGAGTCCCAGTCGCTGCCCGAGTCGCTGGAACTCGCCCGTACCCGCGCCGCTGACTACAAGAGCGTCACGCTGGATGAGATCAACAAACTGGCGAAGACCTATCTCGGCGATAAAAACGCGTTGAAGGTCATGATGACCAACGAACAGAAGCAGTGAAATA
>JAQGPE010000137.1 GCA_028293225.1 Akkermansiaceae bacterium
TGCGGCCAAGGTCGGCGGCATCCACGCCAACTCGACCTACCCGGCCGATTTCATCTACGAGAATCTTAGTATCGCCTCGAATCTGGTGGAAGGCAGCCGCCGCGCCGGAGTCGATCGCGTGCTGTTCCTCGGCTCCTCCTGCATCTATCCGAAGCTGGCTCCCCAGCCGATGCCGGAAGACTGCCTGCTGACCAGCCCGCTGGAAGTCACCAACGAGGCCTACGCCATCGCCAAGATCGCCGGCCTGAAGCTGTGCCAGCACTACCGCGCCCAGCACGGCCTGCTCTATCACTCCGCCATGCCGACCAATCTCTACGGCCCCGGCGACAACTACCACCCGCAGAACTCCCACGTGATTCCGGCGCTGATCCGCCGCTTCCACGAGGCCAAGGAGCGTGGCGACAGCAGCGTGACCATCTGGGGCACCGGCACCCCGCGCCGCGAGTTCCTGCATGTGGATGACCTGGCGGATGCCTGCTTCCACCTGCTCGGCCTGGAGAACCCGCCGGACTGGGTCAATGTCGGCGTCGGCGATGACGTGACCATTCTCGAACTGGCCCAGCTGGTCGCGGAAACCGTCGGCTTCAGCGGCGAGATCCTGACCGACCCGACCAAGCCGGACGGCACCCCGCGCAAGCTGATGGAAATCTCCCGCATCAAGCAGACCGGCTGGTCTCCCGCCATCTCCTTCAAGGACGGCCTCGCCGGCGCCTACCAGGACTTCCTGTCCTCCCTCGAAGCCGGCGCCGCCCGTCTTTGATCTTCCAGGCCCTCTCTTTTCCCATGACCCCGCCGGAGTTCGTCACGGTCCTCAATACTCCCTGCGTCCTGACCGATATCAGGGCCCTCACGGAGGATCTGGCCGGGCTCTGCCGGGACGGTCATGGCGCCGCCCGTTCGATCGATTTCACCAACGTCCACATCGTCGCGATGCGGGCGGTCGATCCGGCCTTCTACCATGCGACCAACAACGTCGACTGGTTCGTTTCCGACAGCCAGGTGCTGACCTGGGGGATCACCTCGCTCGGCGGCACCGGTCACGAGCGCGCCTACGGCCCGGAGTTTTTCGACTACTTCATCCGCAACGGCGACGCGTCACTGACCCACTACTTTCTCGGCGGTTCCCAGGACTGCCTCGACAAGCTGCTGGAACAGGTTCGCATTTTGCGCCCGGAGTTGAAGATCGTCGGCTCCCGCAATGGCTATTTCAAAGCGGAGGATGACGCCTCCATCCGCGCCGGCATCAATGCCGCCCAGCCCGACCTGGTCTGGGTCGGCCTCGGCACCCCGAAGCAGCAGGAGTGGATCAGCCAGAACAAGGGCGTGCTGAAAGCGGGCGCCCTGCTGGCAGTCGGCTTCGCCTTCGACGTCAATGCCGGCACCAAGGAGGACGCCCCCCGCTGGCTTGGCCCGCTCGGCCTGACCTGGCTCTATCGTCTGGCCAAGGAGCCACGCCGCCTGTGGAAGCGCTATCTTTATTACAATTCCGTCTTCCTGCTCAAGCTGGGCGTCCAACTGGCCACCCGCCAGCCGTCCCCGCCGCCACGGGAGGTATGAAGGAACGCCTGTCGAAAGTGGCTGATGCGTCCCGCTTCAGCTCGAAAGGCTTCCGGCCGCAGGCCGCTGATCCATTTCTAGCAGCTCGCAAACTCTCCGGCAAATCCCTTGAGACCAGTGGCCTGCGGCCAATTCTTCAATGCTGGAACGGGACGCATCAGCCACTTTCGACAGGCGCTCCTCCAGCCTTTCCTTTCGTTCGCGTCAATTCGCGTCCATTCGCGGTTAGCCTCCCCTTCCCCTGACGGAACGCCGCCTTGAAGCCCGCCTGACCCTGCGGCATGCTCTTCCTTCTCCCCCGGTGCGATGCCGCGGAGAAATCACCCTTTTCCCATGTCCGACATCTATCCCCACGCGACCCTTCCCCGGCACGACAAGGAGACTCTCCTCGGCCAGCAGGGCGTCGTCCTGTGGTTCTGCGGCCTCTCCGGCTCCGGGAAATCGACCATCGCCTCCGGGGTGGAAAAGGTCCTCCACCAGCAGGGCCGCTTCACCATCCGGCTCGATGGCGACAATCTCCGCACCGGCCTGAATGCCAACCTCAGCTTCAGCGACGAGGACCGCCTGGAAAACATCCGCCGCACCTCGGAGGTCGCCGGCATCCTGGCGAAAAACGGCGTGATCGTGCTTTGCTCGCTCATCACCCCGCGCGGCATCCACCGCGATCTGGCCCGTGGGATCCTCGGCGACGACTTTGCCGAAATCTACGTGAAGGCCAGCTTCGAGGCCTGCATGCGGCGCGATGTGAAGGGCCTCTATGCCAAGGCCTCTAAAGGAGAAGTGGCGAATTTCACCGGCAAAGACAGTTCCTTTGAAGAGCCCATCCAAGCGGAACTGGTACTGGATACCGAAGCCATCAGCGTGGAGGACGCAGTCTCCCAAGTGCTGGAGTTTCTTCGCCAGCGCAGGCCCGCGTGATTCATTAGCAAATTGCTCTAGTAACTAATTATTGCTTGCCCGCAGCCTCTTGCGCGGGCATTTCCCTGCCCTCCGCAACCCCGTCCGGGCTGCGCTCCGATTTTCGACCCCTGCATCCGCGTGCCCAATTACCAGCTTTCCCACCTCGACCAGCTCGAAGCTGAGGCGATCTTCATCCTCCGGGAGACGGCCGCCCAGTTCCAGAATCCCGGCCTGCTTTTCTCGGGCGGAAAGGATTCCATCGTGATGGCCTGGCTGGCCCGCAAGGCCTTCCACCCGGCCAAGATGCCCTTCCCGCTGGTCCACGTGGACACCGGTCACAACTTCCCGGAAACGATCGTTTATCGCGACGAGTTCGCCGCCAAGCTGGGCGCCCGCCTGATCATCGGCTCGGTCCAGAAGTCGATCGACGAAGGCCGCGTGGTCGAGGAAAAGGGCCCGAACGCCTCCCGCAACCGTCTCCAGACCGTCACCCTGCTCGACACGGTGGCGGAGCATCAGTTCGACGCCATGCTCGGCGGCGGCCGCCGCGATGAGGAGAAGGCCCGCGCCAAGGAGCGCTTCTTCTCCCATCGCGACGACTTCGGCCAGTGGGACCCGAAGAACCAGCGCCCGGAGCTGTGGAATCTCTTCAA
>JAQGPE010000147.1 GCA_028293225.1 Akkermansiaceae bacterium
GGCAAAATCGGGAGACGAACTGGGGGAGGGAGCACTGTGGCATGGCTCATGGAGTTACGCCGCAGATAGGATCGCAAGATCTTTCGACGGCACCTGCGGCTTCCGCCCCGCTGAGCGAGCGGAAGCCGCCGGGGTGACGGCCGCATTACTTGCGCCAGTAGCCGTTCGCGGCGGCGACGGTCTGGAAGTTGATGGCGACGACCTGGGACGCGGCGGTGAGGCTGTCGGCATTGTGGGCATAGACTTCGCGGAGCTGCTTGCGGATCTCGTCGGAGGGCTGGGTGTATTTCACACCCATGCGGGAGAGCTTGATCGCGAGTTCGTAGCCTTCCTGGGGCGTGGCGGTCTCGAGGGTGGGAAGCCAGAGGTCAGACATGGCGGGTTGAGTGGGGATAGTTGGTTTTCGCAGGGGCGGATTCCCTTGCGTCTCCCTTTGGGAAGGTTTGCCAACACGTGACACTCGAGCCGCCTTTTTTCTGAAAGCCGGCCTCACGGTTCAGTCGGATCAACGGTCGCCGGGAGCGAAGGAATGCGCGCCTTGACCGGATGAGACCGGCAGCCGGGAGGGCGGCAGCGGCGGCGGGGTCTCGCCAAAGGGATTCATCATCGGAGCGACCGGCGGCATCGCCATCCGGATGTCCTGCGAGCGATCCTTCCAGATGGAGCGCGCCACCTGATAGATGACCAGGCAGATGAGAAGGAGAACCACTCCTGCAATCGAGGAACTGAGGCCGCTTTCATGGCGACCGGACAGGAAATGCCCCATGGCTTCCAGGAGGCACTTCACTGGCGCGATGAGAAGGAAGGTCGCAAAAACGGCGAGAATGACGGACAGGATTCGTTTGATGACCAGCATACCGGGGGGAGTCGGGGGTGAACAGAACGCGAGATGAATCATCATCTCGCGGGGGGCATGCCAGTCAGGTGGATGATGAATGATCCATCAAGATCAAAGGACCTACGGGATCGCGTGGGGCGCGACCTCACCTGCCAAGCGCCCGGAGCCACTCGATGCGGCGCTGCAGCCGCGACTGGCGCATGGGAGTGGGATCTGGGTAGAGGATGGGATACCAGGCGATCATCACGCAGGCACGGCCAACCAGGCTGTGGTGGAGAGCCGTCTCGTCGATCGGGCCACCGGCTTCGCGATAGGCGGCCAGGACGCCGCTGTCGTAGCCGGCGTCTCCATCGAGAAGGCGGGCATTCCAGATGACGGAGGCGACATCCCACTCGACCGGGCCGCTGAAGGTATCCTCCCAGTCCGGCCACAACAGGCCGAGGGTCGTGTTCATCAGGTTGCCCGGGTGGGCGTCGCCATGGAGCGGTTGATGCGGAAAGCCGGCCAGGGCCGAAATCGAGCTGACGAGGTGGCGGTCGAGCAGCTGCAGGATCTCCGGCGGGAACAGCTCGCGGCGGGCGAGGGTCTCCAGCAGCGCGTGGCTCTCCGTCAGGATGGCGAGCGCCGGAAGCGGCTCCGGAAAAGTACGCAGCACCTCGTGGCAGCGCTGCAGGGTCGCACCGATCGCGGCTGGATCCGGGTCGGCGGGAACAGAGGTGACGTATTGCCAGAAGTTCAGTGTGTAGCCGAGGTGCTCGTGCGGTCCGGGCGGGATGTCCGGGTGCATGGGGATCACCGGCGCGCCGTGGCGGGCCAGGTGCCGGGCCACTGCGTTTTCCCGGGCAAACCACTCGCCGCCCTGACGCGGCCCATCGAGATCCTGGACCACGCGCGCCACCAGCGATTCGGACAGCCGCAGCACCAGCGTGCTGCTGTTCTGGAGAATGTCGCAGCGATCCGGCGCAAGGCCATGGGCGATGGCCGTTTCCGTGGCGGCGCGGATGGGGAGATCGAGGTTGAAGGGCATCGGCAAGTTCGCGGCTCAGTTGGCCTGATTGACCAGCACCCACTTCGCGAATCCGTCGGCAGGGTCCCGCTCGTCCATGGACGAGGGGCACTTTACGATCTCGGAGGCCGTGGCCGGAATGGTGACAGAAAAGGTCGTCTCCACCCACTCCTGGAAAGCCGTGTTCGGCTCGACCCGAAAAGAACTGTGATCCGGCGGCAGCGGGAAAGCCTCCGGCCAGCAGATTTCATCGTAGCCGATGGCGAGGAGCCGGAGAAAGTCCACCACGCTTCCAGCAAGGACGCAGAGTAGAGTCGAACCGGAACCGGAGCCCATGTGGACGATCTTCTGGTCGCCATGTTCATCCAGCCAGAAAGCAGCCATCGAACCGTCCGAGCCGCACTTCGCGAAGACGCAGAGGCGATTCAGGACCGCGGTGTTACTCGCGCCGAACCACTGTTGAAGCCCCGTTTCGGCGGGGCTTACAAACTCGATCAGAGTCCCGCCCGGCCGGCCGGCCTTCGTCCAACCGGCATTCATCGCATCCGGCGGAAACAGGAATCCGGCTTTTTCGCCATTGCGGCGGGTCACAATCATGCCGCGACTTTCGATCCAGTCATAGAGTTGTTTAAGCGGAGCAGGAATCTCCATGCCTGGAGGCAATTGCGACTGCAGCTGATCGTAGAGGAGGCCCATGAAGGCAGTCTGACGGGCCGGTGTTTCCGGTGTCAACCGGCAGCGGCTTCAGAACTTGTAGTTCAGCTCGGCGGTGACGCGGGTGGTGGTGGGGAATTTGCTTTCGGTCTCGAAGTGGGAAGCCTGGACGATGGCGGTGAAGTGGTCGTCGAACTTCTTCGTCAGCGTGGAGTCGAACTCCCAGCCGAGGGAAGTGGAGATGTCATCGTCGCCCATGGCGTGGGCGATGTTCGCCCAGGAGATGCCGTAGAAAACCGGCACGGTGTAGGAGACGTAGACATCCGTCAGGCCGGGGAGGGTGCCACCGGCGCGGGCGGTGTTGAAGACGTCGGCGAAACCGTTGAAGCCATGCAGGGTGGCCAGCGGGGTCTGGAAGCCGGCGTCAAGATGCTCCACCCCCACTATCAGCGCCTGGTCGCCGAATTTGCGGGTCGCATGGGCGTGGTAGTACCAGGCATCGTGATCGTTGGCGGCTCCGGCCTTGGTCTGGAAGGCGGCCTCTCCATAGAGCAGGAAGCCAGCCACCGAGCCCTTGGCGCTGAGACCGTAGGTGTCGTTGTCCCAGCCGGTGAGCTTGTCGAAGTCCATGAGGTAGGCGTAGGAGCCCAAGGTGAGACCCTTGATCCCGGCGTAGGAGAGATTGATGAGATGGATGTCACCGGTGACAGAGCGGTTGGTACCGGTGGCCTCCGAGCCGTAGATACGGTTGACGCGATCGATGTAGGCGTAGTTGACGGTGAGGTCCTTGATGAAGTGGCTGCTCAGTGAGATGCCGTCGTAGGTCTGCTCGTTCTGGCGCCAGCCGTTGTTGCCGACGAAGGCCATGTTGTCATAGATCAGCCGCTGGCGGCCGAAGCGGACCTGGGAATCGAGCGCGGCGAACTGGAGATAGGCCTGGTTCAGCTCATTGGTCTCCGGGGCGCTGATGTTGGTATTGTGCGGCGTGATGGGATCGGCATCGGGCACGCCGTTGGTGAAGTCCCGCACGATGGCCTGGGTGAACTCGCCCTCGGCGAGGGCGCTGAAGCCATACCAGTCGGCGGTGACCAGGCCGATCCGTTCGCGGGTAGTGAAGGCATGGGAGGCATCGAGCCCCTGGACATCGGCGAATTCGTAGCGGGCACGGACATCGACGAGCGGCTTGATCCAGGGCTCGTCCTTCTTTGGCTCCGCGGGTGGCGCGGTGGCGTCCGGAGTTCCCGCGTGAAGCGGCAGGGCGAGAAGGAAGAGGGCGGCGGAAAGGCGGCGGGGTGTCATGGCTGGGGCGTGGCGGCGCTTGCATCCAACCGGGCCCAGGACGGGGCCGTCTGTTAGACCAAGCTCTCCCCGCCACGAGCACCGCTCACGCCACCCGCTTGCGGCGAAGGGAACATTTCATGAAGTCTGTGCATGATCATGATGAACGTTCCCGGAGGAGGCGCGGAGAAGCCCGGAGCAAAGCTCCAGCGCGTTGCCCGCTTGACCGGCCGGGGCGTTCCCGCTGGGTTGCCTGCATGACTGCCCAAGCGCTCTTCGAGGCCGAACTGAACCGCCGCGGCTATCCGTTCCTCCTGGAAAACGGCTCCTATCGCGTCAGGCATGATGACCTCCCCGGAGTGCCCCAGCCGCTGGGGGTCTTTCTCTCCAACGTCGAGAACTTCAATCCGGAGGCGGACCCCACGGTCGCAAAGCAGTTCGTGGATGCGATGCTTTCCCACCGGGACCATGTTCAGGAACTGGAGCCGGTCATGTCGGTCGAGGATCTCTATCCGGCCATGCTCGCGGCCCAGCCGGGACGGCCAAGCCATTTGTTCCCGCTGAGCGAAAAGATCGACATCGTCCTGACCGGGGCCGTGCCCCAGCTGCCGACACTGCTCCAGGATCCTGCCGAGCATGGCATGACGGCGCGCGAAGCCTTCGACACCGGCAGCGAAAACCTGGACCGCTTTCTGGAGGAGGCGGAACTGAAAGACATGACGCTGGGCGATTTTCCGATGGTCGCGCTGTATACCGAGTTCTTCTGCATGCCGTCACTGTTGCTGGCACAGCAGTTCCGGGAGTGGATCACCCCGAAGCTGGGCTGGCCGGTCTGCGCGACGATGCCCGGCATGGACATGGTGCTGCTGTGGCCCGCGAGCGAACTGGATCGCGCAGGCATCGTCGGACCGCTGGTCGTCGATGCTTACCGGCAGACGGAACATCCGCTGAGCACCGAGGTCTTTCTGATCGATGACGAGGGCATCGAGTGCGTTGCGGAGTTCCCGATCGACTGAAGGAAACTGAGGGATCTACGACAGATGCCGTAGATCCGGGCCTGGCACCGGCGGCGGTCGATGATTTTCACGCCCGCGGCCAGCGCCGCAAGAACGACGGGGATGGCGAGCACTTTGAGATCCTCCGCCGTAAGGGCCTGGCTGAAGCTGCGATGATGATCCATCCCCTCCCCGATCGAGCTGATGAGCAGAAGGCCGAAGGAGGCGCCGAGGAGCGGATACAACCAGCGGCAGGACTGCCGGCGGGCCGGGTTGTCGCGGGGACGGAAAAGAACCGTGAGAAACGCGAGGAGGAGATTGAGGGCTCCGATGAGGCACAGCACGATCGCGAGGAGGCCTGATAGCAGCACCCACACCGGAGGGTAGCTGGTGGCGAGGGTGGAAACGGGAAGCACCGGCATCTGCGGGATAGCGTGGAGACGGTCGGGGGATTGTAAATAGGGAAGGAATGGGG
>JAQGPE010000169.1 GCA_028293225.1 Akkermansiaceae bacterium
ATCCTCGATGCCCATGCGGTGAGCGAAGTCGATCCGGACCTGGTCCGCGACCGCGCTGACTTCGGCAAAGCCATCGCCGAGGAAATCCACCACGCTGCGGAAGGGCCGCTGACCGCGGGGCAGCCCAACGATCCGCGTCACCTCGTCCGCCACCGCCTGGGGATCGGCGGCGTCTGAAATCAGCTCGGAAAGCCGCGCACCCACCGCATCGAGAATTCCCTGGTAGCGCTGGTCATAGGCCTCGACCCGCTCCGCATCGGCAGGCTTGCCCGCGTTGGGGAAATGCGCAGTGCCCTTGGTGAAGGCGCCCGGCACTACGATCGAGGTCTCGATCCCGAAGCGGGCCACCTCATAGGCATAGTCCACGGCCAGGGAATCCATCGCCGCCTTCGCCGCCGCATAGGGCCCCATGAACGGCGGGTGGCCGCCGCGGGTCGTCGTGCTGCCGATCCACAGCAACAGCCCGGCCTGCCGGGCGCGCAGCCGGGGAAGCACGGCACGGTTGACCCGCTGGGACCCGAAGAGGTTCACATCAAAAGCCCGGGTCATTTCCTCCGGCGTGAAGGCCTCCGCCGGACCCACCACCAGGTGGCCGGCATTGTGCATGACCACGTCGAGCCCGCCCTGTTCCTGACAGATCCTTTCGATGGCCTGGTCAGCGGAGTCCTGCGACTGGACATCGAGCTCCAGAGCGCGGAGGTCGATGGCATGAGCCGCGGCGAACTCCTGGAGTTCCTGGACGGCGGAGGCGTTGCGGCCGGTCAGGTCGCGCATGCTGGCGTAAACCGTGTGCCCGGCCAAAGCCAGGGTGCGGGCGCTCAGCTTGCCGATGCCGGAAGAAGCGCCGGTGACGAGGATGATATTTTTCATAGCGATGGATGTTAGAAAACAACGATGAAGGGATGGTTCGCGGCGGTTCAGACGATGCCGCCATTGACCCGCAGGGTCTGGCCATTGACCCACCCGCCATCCGGCCCGGCCAGGAAAGCCACCGCCGCGGCGATGTCTTCAGGCGTTCCCAGGCGCTCAAGCGGGGCCATCTTCGAGAGATGGGCGATCTGTTCCGGGGTCTTGCCTTCGAAGAACAGGTCGGTGCCGGTCGGCCCGGGGGCGATGGCGTTGACCGAGATGCCGCGGCCGCGCAGTTCCTTGGCGAAGATGTTGGTGATGGTCTCCACCGCCGCCTTGGTCCCGGCATAGATCGAGTAACCGGGGATCGCCAGGCCCACCACGCTGGTGGAGAAATTGACGATCCGGCCGCCGTCGCGGAGCCGCTTGGCCGCCAGGCGCAGGGCGTTGAAGGTGCCCTTGAGATTGATCGAGATCAGGCGGTCGAACAGCGCGTCGTCCGTATCGGCGAGCGGCACCAAGCCGGGCTGGATCACGCCGGCGTTGTTCACCAGGACATCGACTCCGCCGAAGGCCTGCTCGGCGGCATCGAAAAGGGTCGCGACCTCGGCAGGGTTGGCCACATCGGCCTTCACCGCCACCGCCTGGCCCCCGGCGTTGTGGATTTCCCGGACGACTTCGTCCGCGTCGCCGGCGCGGCCCGCGTAGTTGACGACGATCGAGAAACCGTCAGCGGCGAGGCGCTTGGCAATGGCAGCGCCGATGCCGCGGGAGGAACCGGTAACGATGGCGACTTTGCCGGATGGAGCGTTCATGGTCTTGTTTTGGTTGGTTTGGTGATTGAGGCGTTCCAGGCTTTCTGCGGGGAACGACGTGACTCTGCCCCCATTCATGTTTTTTGGGTAGCCACTCCAAATCGATATTGGTTATTCAAAAAGTGAATGAACCCTCTGGAGGATCTCAGCCTGCTGCGCGCCTTCGTCAGCATCGTGGAGTGCGGCAGTATTTCCGCCGCCGCCCGGGCGATGAACATCCCCCAGCCGACCCTCAGCCGGCGGCTGCGGATCCTGGAGGAAAACTGCGGCCAGGTGCTGATCCGCCGAGACACCCACAGCATGAACCTGACCGATGCGGGCCTGCGCCTCCACGAGGACGCCGCCGCGATCCTGGAAATGGCCGACACCACCATGGCCCGGCTGCGGCAGGATCAGACCGAGCTGCGCGGGCATTTGAGGATCTTCGCCACCATCGACTTCGGCCAATCCACCGTCACCCGCCTGCTCACCCGCTTTCTGAGCGACCACCCCGGCGTGACCGCCGAACTCGGCTACACCAACCGGCCGATGCGGATGATCGAAGAAGGCTTCGATGCCGGAGTCGTGGTCGGCGAGCTCTCGGACGACCGGGTGGTTGCGCTGCCCGCGGGACGCATCACCCGCTACCTGGTGGCGGCGCCCGAGTTACTCCGGAGCCGCGGCATGCCGGTCAAACCCGCGGACCTCGAGTCCTGGCCATGGATCACCCTTTCCGGCGGCCAGTTCGGCAATCCCCGCAAGGTCAGCCTCATTTCGCCGGAAAAACCGCCCGTCACCCTGGATGTCGCGCCGCTGTTGACCTCAGAGGGCGTGATCAGCATGCGGGAAGCGACCCTGAAAGGCGCCGGAATCGCGGTTCTGCCCGACTGGATCGCCGGCGGGGAGTTGGCTCACGGACGGCTGGTACGCATCCTGCCGCAATGGAACGCCCCGGAGCTGCCCGTGCATGTGATCTACCCCGGAGACCGCCGCATTTCCGCCAGGGTCCGCGCTTTCCTCGATTTCGCAGTCGTCTACATGAAGACCGAACTTCATGCCTTGGAGTAACCATCCCCCGCGAATGACGGCCAAAAATTCACGCGCGCTTGCGCTCGTCCTCCACCTCTTGGTTCTCGCGGCCATAGCGGCCTTGTTCATCACCGGGCGGAACAGCGGCTTTGCAGCGCAGCAGCAAGCCTTCACCGAACATCGTGACGCCTTTGATGCGGCCACCGGCTCGTCGCGACCGCTGATCGGACAAATCTACACCGCCGGATTGGACCAGCAGGCGAGCGGACTTCTCGATCGCGCCCACGACCTCCAAATCGCTACGGCCCGGATCTCCAGAGTCTTCTACGATCGCGTGGCAGGGCTGGCCGGATGCGCCGCCTTCCTGGTTCTCTCCGCCCTCTTCCTCATCTTCCGGAACTGCCGGATGACGCGGAACGGGCGGATCGGCATTCTCACCAGTCACAGCTTCATCTGCCTGGTTCTGCTGATGGTCTTGGGCGTCGCTGTTCTGGGACATCAGCTCGCCCTGCGGGTCGAAACGGCCTCCGTACCGCCGAACTTGCTCAGTTTCAGAGCCTCCAGCCCCACTCAGATCGACAAGCTCTATACTGCCAAGCGACGCGAGGCGCTCTTCCAGTTCCTTCAGATCGACTCCTCCATCACCAACGAGCTCCTGGAAACGATGCAGTCCGGGGAAAAGGCTGTCGTGAGCGGCTCCGGCCTGTTGGCGGGGCTGGCCATCCTCGACTTGATCCTGGTGATTCGCCTTCGCTCCCCGGAGACCTTGTAAGAGAATGCCCGGAGCAAACCCGGAACGGTCCCCACGCTTCAAGGGACTGGACCAATCGGCAAGCTCATCTATCGTCAGGCCGACCCCGGAATCCCGTGGCCAAATGGTTCTCCCATCCCCTAGCCTACAGTCCGTTCAACTCACCGGTACACAATGCGATGCAACGTTTCCCCGGTAGCTTTTAGCGCGTTTGGCTCGACACTACCCCATCGGCTGACCTAAGCCTTCCCCACGCACCCTACCCCATGCGAATCGCGCTTTTCGGTGATATTCACGCCAACCACGAGGCACTCGAAGCTGTGCTGGCCGATGCCTCGGCCCAGAACTGCACCGATTACATCTGCATGGGCGACATCGTGGGTTACAACGCCGATCCGGTCGCTTGTCTGGAGGTCGTCCGCAAGATGGGATGTCCGGTCGTCAAAGGAAACCACGACGAGGACGCCTCCGGCTCCCACTCGCTGGATTCGATGAACCCTGTGGCGGCCGCGGCCCTGGAATGGACCCGCCGCCAGCTCGATGAAGAGCAGCGTCTCTGGCTCCGCCGCCTGCGCATGGTCCGCCAGATCGAGGATTTTACCGTCGTTCACAGCACCCTGGACCAGCCTAACAACTGGAACTACGTGACCAATCGCTTCGACGCGATGTCGAACTTTTCCTACCAATTCACCCAGGTCTGCTTCCACGGTCACACTCACGTGCCGCGGGTCTACGTGAAGACCGACAAGGTCCAGGAAGTCCCCGCCGAATCGATCGCGATCGAGGAAGGCTCCAAGTACTTCATCAACGTCGGCTCCGTCGGCCAGCCCCGCGATGGCGACTGGCGCGCCTGCTACGCGATCTACGATCTCTCCAGCAAGCTGGTGACCTTCCGCCGGATCGAATACGACATCGACGCCACCCAGCGGAAAATCCTGGCCGCCGGCCTGCCACCGATGCTGGCCGAGCGCCTCGCCGAAGGTCGCTGATGATCGACGTCGCTGTCGGCCTGCGTTCTCTCGCGTGCTCTTTCCTGGCCGTGAAAGAGAACCTGACCTGGGACGGATTTCATCAGTCACAGAAGAAATAGGCGGCCGAAAGTTCATGCCTGGTAAGAAGAGGTGTGGCTCCGAAGATCTGAAGGCGCTCAGTTCCAAATTCCCTCTTCTTCATGGACACAAAACCGCCAGTGATCGATGTCGTGGCAGGGGTGATTCTGGACTCAAAAGGGCAAATTTTGGCGTGCCAGCGCCCCGCCGGGAAGCACATGGCCGGCAAGTGGGAGTTTCCTGGCGGAAAGGTGGAATCCGGCGAATCTCCTGACACCGCGCTGGTTCGGGAACTTCAGGAGGAGCTCCAAGTCACCGTCTCGATCACGGGAGCGCTATCCATTGTGCCGTGGGACTATGGTTCAGTTAGAATCCGGCTCATTCCCCTCCTGTGCGAAATTGAGTCCGGCGACCCTCGTCCCACCGAGCACACCCAGATCC
>JAQGPE010000184.1 GCA_028293225.1 Akkermansiaceae bacterium
AACCGGTGGGTTCGAAGGCGGTCATGAAGGCTTCATTGGTCGATCCCGGCACCGGAGGCGGCATCTTCGGGCCCAGATGGAAGAGGAACATCACTGAGACCATGATGAACAGCAGGCCGAGGAGGGCACCGGCGATGGCGGGAGCGATTTTTTTCATCTGGCGCTCAGGATGGATGGCTTGCGGGGTTTCTTCAAGAGGGGAGCGGCTGAGGTGGAGATTTTGCGGAAAAAGGGGCGGCTTGAATTTTTTAAAAATAGGGCGAGTTTTGGAACCGCCTTTCAAATTCACGCTATGGAACAGCTTTCTCTGCCGGGACTGGCTCCGCCGCCACTGAGCACGATCTTCGTGGCTCTGATGGTGGAGAAGGCTGCGGCTCGCCAGGTCGTGGGGCTCGGAGAAGGCTTAAGCAGGGGGCTTGGATTGAAATGCAAACTGCGTCCTCAACACATTCTTCATGTGACCCTGAAGTATCTCGGGAGCTATGCGGAGGTGCCTTGGCACTTGGTTGAGGACGCCAAAAAGCACTGCGCGACGGCAGCCAGGTTCGCGCGGTCTTTCGAAGCGACTTTCGATCAGGCGATGAGCTTCAATGGGCGTCCGAACCGCCATCCTCTGGTTCTCACGGGAAGGAGGAGGAACTCGGATCTGGATCGACTGCACCGGGTGCTGGCCCAGGCTTTCGGGACAGGTGGTTCCAAAACGGCCGGGGGATTTCTGCCTCACGTTACGTTCGGTTATGGGCCGACGCCGTTTGATGTTCTGGAGGTCGAACCGGTTCGATGGGATGTGACAGAAATCCTCCTGATCCGGAGTTTGGTGGGGAAGACCGAGTATCAGGAGCTGGGGCGATGGCCTCTGGGGCAGTGATCCCGGAGCGTTGGAGCGGAGGTGCCGGGGTTTTTGAAATGGGCTTCGGGAGCGATTTTGTGGAATGATTGTCCTGATGCCGCGCCGCCGTTCGTCAGTAGGATGAAACCACGAATCACCACACGATCATGACTACTGAAAATACCACGACTGCTACTGCTGGAACCGTCCGCCTTCACCGCGTGCTGCGCGCCAAGCCGGAGCGGGTTTACCGCGCCTTCAT
Source organism: Akkermansiaceae bacterium (assembly GCA_028293225.1). GTDB lineage: Bacteria > Verrucomicrobiota > Verrucomicrobiia > Verrucomicrobiales > Akkermansiaceae > Haloferula. The sequence continues at coordinate 1,092 of JAQGPE010000184.1, forward strand.
CGATCCCGCTGCGATGGCGAAGTGGCTGCCGCCGCATGGCTTCACCGGTACGGTCCACTCGATGGATGCGAAGGTCGGCGGCACCTACCGGATGTCCTTCACCAACTTCAGCAGCGGCAGCAGCCATGCCTTCGGCGGCCGGTTCCTGGAGATGGAGCCTGGGAAGCGGCTGCGCTACGACGACCAGTTCGAGGACCCGAATCTGCCGGGGACGATGATCACGACGATTGAGTTGCGCGAGGTCTTCTGCGGCACGGAAATCCACATCACCCAGGAGGGCATCCCGGCGATGATCCCGGTCGAGGCCTGCTACCTGGGCTGGCAGGAATCGCTGCAGTTACTGGGGCAACTGGTCGAGCCGGAGATCCCGGACCAGATGTGAGAGCGATGGCCGCAGCTTTCCTCTGTCACCGCCGGAAGGGAATCCCGTCTGTCGTTTCGCTTGCAAAGTGTTGCCTCATTCTTCTAAGCCCGCGCGATGTTTTCTCACGAACGGATCGAATGGCCGGATGAAGTCGAGGTGCTGATCGATCGTCTCGAGAGCGAGTCGGCAAGCCGGGAGCTCAGCCGCGCGGAGAAGGCTCTCATGGATGTCTATGAGACGGTTCCGGTGCTTGAGAGCGAGGACAGCCTGCACGGGTTCTGGCAGGGCGGCCTGAATCAGCAACGGGTGATCAATTCCTTCGAGCTGATCGGCGCGACCGCCTTGGTCGATCCTCTCAATGCCAGCCGGTGGTGCGAGACCCGCCCCGACGACCGGCACGAATACAGCGAAACCGAAGAGGAATATCTCGCCACCATCGAAGAAGAGCTGTTCGAGGCCATGGACGAACTGGTCGATCTCGTCGTCACGTTCATCGAGGAAGAGATGGGTTGAGTTCCGCTTCCGTGCCTTTGGCGGCAGGAGATCCCGGCTCTTCCATCTCCATTCCGGCGATGATCCCGGTCGAGGCGGAGATTCCGGACCAGATTTGAAGGGCCTCGAGGGGACATTCCTGGAGGCTTGTCACCGGCGTCCCGGCCGCATAGGTTGAGTCGGTTAATCCTTACTCGTGCAACGATATGGCGAACATTCCTCCAGGCGATCCACCGAAGAAAAGGATCACGCCGCTTTCCTGGTTCTTTCTCGCGCTCGCCGTGGCCACCTTCGTGGTTGCCGGGATTGCGGCGGCGGACTTTTCAGGGAAGCCCCCGCCGCATTGGCGGGAACCGTTCGTTTTCGGTGGCTTGGCGGTGGTGCTGTTGCGCGTCTTTTTTCTAGAGCGACGTCGCAGGGCGGAGAGGTGAGGTGCGCTGATGGAGGGCGGTGAGGCGGTCACTCGACGGCGTCGAGCAGCCAGGCGTCGTCGATTTTCACGAGCCGGGCCTTCACCTTGTGCTTCTCCTCGCCGTAGGCCGCCACGAGCACGACGGTCGCCTTGTCGTCGGCGATCACCGGCTTCTCGGCCTTGAAGGGCTTGGTGGGGATGTCCTGCGCCTTCAGGATCGGATCGGCGTCGATCTCGTCGGCGCTCATCGCCTTGGCGTAGGCTTTCTTGAACTTGTCCGTGACCAGCTTCGAACCGGCGACCCAGGCCTTGGTGTCCTTGTTGGAATCGACCTGGGCGACGTAGCCGGCGTAGAATTTCTCGGCAACGGCAGCCGGCTCGCTGGCGGCGAGGGTGGGAGCCGCGGCGAAAACGAAGGCGCAGAGGGCCAGCAGCAGGGAGGAGAGTTTGACCATCCTTGCAAGATGGGGTGTTGGCCGGGGTGGGTCAATGCCGGGTGGTGCCTCTTATCTTGCGGCTCCTCACGCACTCATAGCGCTGCTGCATGTTATTTCGTCTTCCGCTCGTCATAAATTCCGTTTCGCATATTACCTGCTGAGAAACAGGCGAACGCCGATTTTCAGTCGTTTAAGGGTGTTGATATTTCATTTTTTGGTATAGGGGTAAGGGGAAATTGGGAATGCCCTAGTCTGGGGTGAGCCTG
>JAQGPE010000222.1 GCA_028293225.1 Akkermansiaceae bacterium
GGATGAAGCAGGATCCCGATGCCGCCTTCGACGCGATCGTGGCCCTTAACCGCGAAAACGGCGCCATGCCCGGCGAATACCTCTATCTGCCCGAAAGCCCGACCCCGGAGCGCGCCGTCTGGCTGGCGGGAAAGCTCAATGACCTGACGCCAAACGAGTGCTCCAATCTCATCCAGTCGCAGGGCCTCGGCATGCTCGGCAGCTCACCGGAAGCAGCCCTCGCTTTCACCCGCGCCCTCACCGATCCCGCCAACCGCCGTCAGATGGCCGACTACGCGGCCCGCTCCATGCCGTCCATCGGCGTCGAGGCGGCCCTCCCGCAGTTGGAATTTCTCGGCGATCCCCCCGCGCGCCTGGCTTATCTGGAAAATTTCACCTCCTCCTTTCAACGGGCCATCGACAGCCCCGGCATCACTCCCGCGGGCGATCAACTACTGCGGACTGCGTTGCAGCAGTGGCAGGCCACCCCGCAGCAGATCGAAACGATCATGACCCGCGTCCACGCCCCGCCGCCATGAGCGCCCGCCCGCGTCTTTCCACGCTGCTGAAAATGGTCCTCGCCCTCACCAGCGGTCTTGCTCTCGGCTGGGGTCGCCAGCATTTTTCCGCCGCCCCGCCGCAGGACTCAGCAGCCATCGCCACCGCTGCTGCGAGTCCCTCCAGCCTTCCTGGCGCCGCCGCCGGACGCTCTCAGCCCGCCGCCGCCGCGCCCCATCCTCCGGCCCACGACCTCGCCGGCGTGGAGCGCCTGCTGAACGGTTTGACTCTACCGCCAGACGCCCTCGCCGCTCTCCAGCACCTTTCCACCTCCTCCCTGAAGGATCTCCTCCAGGCCCGGATGCAAGGCGGAGAACTGGACGGCATGAGGCCCAGGCTCCGCCTCGATCTCCGCTCGGCGGCGGCCGTCGAACTCTACCGACGCGGCGCGGACGCCAGCTTCCAGTGGGCGGCTCAACTTCCTCCAGGAGAGGCGGAGGGCATCGGCAATCTCCTCATCACCGAGGCTCTGATCGACCAGCCCACTCTCGCCCGCGCCTGGCTCGACCGCCTGCACCCGGGCCAGCCCACCGAGCAGGTGAACTTCATGGTCTTTCAGCCCTATGAAAAGGCCATCGCCCGCGATGCCGCTTTCGCCCTGGAATACGAAAGCCTCTTCGCCACTGAACTGGAGCCGGATTTCAGAAACGACCGGCGTCTGAACGACTCCGCCAGCTTCCCTCCCGACTTCGACTACCACCGCTTCATCGCAGGCACCCAAATTCCTGCCTCCGCCCGAGCCGCCACCATTGCCTGGGCCATCTGCGACCCGGAGGCCGCCTTCACCGGCCTCAGTGCGGAAATCCCCGCCCGGCCTGAGTTGCTTGGACGCCTGGCCGAGGGCGTCTCGGCCACCCGCGGCGAGGATGCCGCGGCGCTCTGGCTCAGCGAAAAGCTTTCCCAACTCCCTTCCGATCTCCGCGATCAGGCCACCGAGGCAGCCGCCAAGATCCCGGCCCTCCGTCCGCCGAAGACGCCTCCGCGCTGAGTCTCTGGGTTGCCGTGGCCCGAAGTTCTCAGAGCCGGTCTGAAAAAGCGGCCGATCCCGAAAATTGAACCGCCAAGACGCCAAGAGCGCCAAGTTTTGAAGCTTGGGGCAGGGAATGCCTGAGTGAGGATTCAGACGATAGGATCACGGATCCAAGGCCCGCCCCAGCCATCGGGATCGATTCGCAACTCGACGTTTTGGGGGCGTCTTCTATTCTCTGAGCCGGGATCGGACACCCTTCGGCTGATGAGATCCGGCAACAACCATCCATTTTTGCGAAAGCTTGCCGGCCACTTGATCTGGTTGCTGCCGCTGGTGGTGGGTATCTCCGCGTACTTGGGGACACGGGCCAGGATGGCCGGGAACCGCGGACCGGTCGTGGAGCGGGCCGCCGCCGCGGAGCTACGGCCCGTGCCGTACCACGGCGATCTCAACCGGCTGTTTGACGAGACCCGCGCGGCGATGAACGCCTCCGGTCCGCCATCGTCGCCTGCTACTCCGCAGGGCTCCGCCCGGCCCGATACCGCCGCGCTGAAGAGCCGCCTGCTCGAGCTTGATGCCCGGATGGGCGATTTGCCGCGTTGGGCCTGGAGCGAAGACGACCGTCAGGAGCTGATGGCTGTCGCCCGCGAGTTTGAAGGCAGGGAAGGGATCGCCGCTCTGCAGTGGCTGGACGAGAAGGCGCCCGGGCTTCGCGATGCCGCGTTTACCGCGTGGGCCGAACAGGATCCGGTGGCTGCCTTTGAGGCCATCGCCACCAGCGACCGGCTCAATCCCTGTGCCCCCGCCACGGTCCTCACGCTGCTGGAGAGACAGGCTCAGGCGGGGCCTGCCGCCCTGCTTGCGGCGGTCGATCGCGTGCCATGGCACCTCTTTCCCAGCGATCCCGTGCAGGACCCCTTCGTGCCGGATCCGGGCCCGCGCTTCGTGCCCGATCCGGCTTCCGCGCACTTCTGGATGAGCAGCGGGGCGGCCCGCCATCTGGCGGAGCAGGGGGTCTACCTGAGCGGCGTCCTGGGCGCCCTGGCCCGTACCGATCCGGAACAGGCGCTGGCGGAATGGACGACCTGGCCGCTTCCTGCCGGGTCGCCGCGCGGGTTGATCGATCTCGAAAGCATCCTGCAGTCGGCGACCCGGCAGGAGGATACCGGCGACCGGCTCCGGCAGGCGATTCTCAATGCCGACGAAACCACGGCCACGCGCCTGCGCGCAGCGCTGGGGGATCTGGTGACCCAGGACCCCAACTATGCGAATGAGCTGCACCAGCTATGGCCCGAGATCGCCCCGGCACTTCCAGAACAGGAGCAGCCACAGGAGGAGGACGGAAAATGAACGGCCCGATGAAAGGCGCTCTCACCGCCGGCCTGTGCCTCCTCGCCGCTTGGACGGGGCATGGGCTCGCCCTCCGCGGCGGGAAAGCGCCCGGCACTCCTGCTGCTGCCGCCGGCCGTCCGGTTGGAGCGGCGGGGCTCACTCCTACAGGACCTCCTGCCGGGAGTTACCAGGCGGATCAGTTGATTTTTCGCCGCACCGTCGCGCGCGGCGAAACGGCCGATCTGTGGCGCTGGCTCCAGAGCCAGGAGAACACGGGCAGTGATTTCCTGGAAGCGGTCCTCAACGAACTCATCGACCGGCTGGGAGCCGCCGCGGTCCGCAACAGTCTCGAGTTGCCCGATTCTCACCAGCGCTGGCTGCTCTCCGATTGGCTGCTCGAGACCTTCGCTGCGCGCGATCCGTGGGAGGCGCTGAAGATCTACCAGGAACATCGTAATGAGTTCGGCGGCAAGTGGGGCGAGGATGCTGTCGCCGAGATCACCTGGGCGGCCTGCGCGATTTCCGCGGACAAGGTGGTGGAGGTGATGGCGGGGACCTGCCAGGGGGAGGTGCGCCATTCCCGAGGCCTTGAATACCCGCCGGGTTTCGACTTCGGCAAGGTGCTGGACTATCTGAATCATGCCCCGGCGCCGCCCATGGCGGTTCCGGGGAATCTGCGTTCCGCGTGGGCGGCGGCGGCGCCCGCGGAGGCGGCCGCGTGGTTTGCCGCCGACCCGGTTCGGAACTATGCGGACGGGGATCTCGACATGGCCGAGCGTGTGCAGATTCTCGACGGCATCGCGTCGTCGCCGGACCCCGGGCGGTCCAGGGCGCTGGCCAGTCTGGCAACCTTGCCGGCGGCGGATCTGGACCATGCGTGGCAGGATCTGACCGGGATGGGAGGAGGAGCCATCAGAGTTGATCCGCAGTGGCTCGATGCGGCGACGGTGATGGGCTGGCGGGATCAGTATCTGACGAACTGCCTGTTCAACACGCGTCGCTACGAAACGCTCGATCCTTCATGGGGGGCGGTTCCGGTGGCCGATCGTGCCGGGGTGATCGAGAGCGTGCTGGAGCGGTGGGTGAAGGAGGATCCAACGCCTGTCGGAGGAAAAGCCCGCGAGCGCTGGAAGGCGGGGGTGGAGAGGCAATGGGCCGGGTTGGGGAAGTAGGGGAGGGAACCGCAGATTGCGTAGAGGCGGTTTGCCGAGGCCGAAGAGGTCGAGGAGCCTTTTGCAGAGTTTGATCTCACTTTCCCGCCAATCCTTACCTCGACTCTTTTACCCCGGTCTCTATCTTCCCCGGTCCATGCCCCGGCACTTCGCATGAGTTCCTCCCCCAGTCCTTCAGAGCGGAGAAGCGCCGCGTACTCTCTCAGCTGGGCGCTGCCCGTCCTGACGGGTCTCGCCGCGTATCTATGGACCGCCTGGGCCCAAACGCCGGGGACCACCGCCGTGGCGGGGGCTGGCAACGCGCCCGCCCGCGCCCAAGCCGCGGAGACCCGTCATACGGACGTGGCCGCACTTTTTGAAGAGTTCCAGCAGAAGATCAAAACCGGCACGCCCCGCCCCCGATCCGAGGTCGAGGCTCTCGCTGCCCTCAGTGGCGAACAGCTCCGCCAGTCCTTCCTCGACCTGACCCAGCGGCTGAAGGCGGCAAAGGACTGGGGCGCGGGCAACGACCTCTTTGCGCAGGCTGCCCGGATCTCTGCCGAGCTCGGCCGCCGCGAGGGCGAAGCCGGCGTCACCTGGGTGGAGGATCACCTCGGCGACGAGCTCTACGATTGCCAGGATCGCATGAGCGGCATGGACAGTTGGGCGCGCCAGATCCGCTTCGCCGCGATCGATGCCTTTGCTGTCAGCGATCCCACCGGAGCGCTTGCCCATATCACCGCCAGCACCCGTCAGGCCCCCTGCTCGGAGGATACCGTTTTCAGCCTGCTCCAGACCCAGGTTGCCTCCGGGGACGCCGCTCTCAAAGACGCCGCCACCCGCATTCCCTGGGAGCTCTTCGACCCCGGCGGCCAGTACTTTTACATGCCCGGCGCTCTCCCAAAGGGCGCCGACCTCCAGCCCTGGATCCGCTCCGGCACCGCCCGCGTCCTGGTCGGGCAGGGCATCTACATCCGCGGTTTCTTCGGGGATTGGGCGGTCACTGATCCCGCGCAGGCCATCGCCGCATGGACCACTTGGCCCAACCCTTCGGCCTCCTATAAGGATGGCACCATCAACGAGATCTTCGGCCGCAGCGCGGCCAACCCGGACAGCGCCCGCCGGTTGGACGAGGTGCTCGCAGGGATGGATGAAACCACCGCCGCCGAGGTGTTACCCACCCTCCGGAAAAGCATCACGCAACTCCCCTATCTCGCCCCGATTTATCGCGATCGCTTTCCCCACGCCTTCCCCGCGGAAGACGGCATCACCCCTACCGCCTCCGCTCCAGGCAAATGAACCGCGCCCGTCATGCCGCGCTGATCCTGGCGCTTTCCGCCGCCACCGCGTGGGCTGGCCATGCCCTGGCCGCCCGCCGCGCGACCACCGAAGCGGCGCTTTCTGCGAAACCGGCAGACCTAGCGGCGACCCGCAGCCGGGAGACATCCGCCGCGACCACGAATCCTGCGGCCGCCGCGAACGATCAGGCCCGCGCCATCGCCCGCTGCGACACCGCGGATCTATGGAAATCGCTCCAGGGCACTCCGAACCTGCCCGACTGGTTCGCCGACGATGTGATCCGCGAACTCATGGACCGGCAGGGGATCCAGGCGGTTCGTCAGGCGTTGCAGATCTCCGACGCCGCCGCCTGTTCCCGGCTTTCCGGCCGGTTTCTGAACGCCTACTTCAACAAGGACCCGTGGGCCGCCCTGGATCTCTACCTCGCCGAGCGCGGCCGCTTCGACCCGAGCTGGGCGGGCGAGGGCCTGATCGCGGTGAACAAGGCGGCCGCCGCGATCTCAGCGGAGAAATTGATCGAGGTCCAGAAGGCCACCGCCGGGACGACCAGCAAGTGGGTCAGCAGCCTGGAGTATCCGGCGGATTTCGATTTCCGCACGGC
>JAQGPE010000227.1 GCA_028293225.1 Akkermansiaceae bacterium
GAGGCGGAGGTCAAAGAGCGACGCAGGTGCGAAATGAGACAGCCAGGGGTGAAACCCCTGGCAACGAAACCCGGCATAGCCGCAAGACGGGCGCGCCTTGGCATGAGTTCTTTCAGTGTCTCGACGCGCTCGCTCTTCCTGGTAGCCCGACTCTCCTTCCAATCCGAAAGGTCCACGACCGCAGGTTGCACTTCTCAAAAGGGCGAGTTTCCCATCATCGGATATGATGGGATTCGCGGGGATCGAACGGCGCGTCCCGCGTGCCGGGGGCGGTCGGCAAGCGACCGGAAAGCGTGCTATCGCACGATCCTATCCAGGGGTTCCTTTCAGTCACCCCTGGCTGTCACATTTCGCACCTTCGGCGCTCCCGGAACTCAGCAGCAGCCTGTGGCTGTAGGCATTCTCACAGCACCGGCGTGGCCGAAGGCTTGCCGATGGCCGGGTCGCCCTTGTCGCCGTCCCAGATCTTGCGGAAGTTATTCTTCCGGCTGGTCGCCTGGCGCACCACGCCGTGGGCCAGCAAGGCGGAGGTGGTATTGAAGCTGAAACCGCACTTGCTCAGCGACTGGGTGGTCCAGACGTTGCAGATGCGGGGGAAATAGTAGGCGTAGTTTTCCGGGCAGCGGATCAGGCGGCCGGAACCCCAGGAGGAGTCGGCGATCGTGACCGGCAGGCCGCCCTCACCCTTCACCGCGCAGCCGTTCAGGAAGGCGGCGAGCTGGGGGCCGCAGGAGCGCGGCACCTCATTCACAAAGATCCGCTGGTGATGGCAGACATCCTCGACCTTCCAGTCAAAGGGGATGATCTCCATGACCGATGGCGACGGCGTGCCCAAGGCGCGGATCACCTGAAAGGGCGACAGCCAGCGCTTCTGGACGTAGGCGACCTCCTCGCCCCAGCTCATGGTCACCCACTGGTGCTTGCCCAGGTTCGCCGGGGGCACGTAGCCGCTGTCCTTCAGCCACTGGTAATCAAAGACCAGGCCGGTGTGGATATTATCCGCCAGCAGGTAGACGGGCACGGTGGTGGCCGTGGGCACCGGGTGCGTACGGTCCGACGCATGGGCCGGGTCCGACACCGGCAGCAGGCTCAGCGCCTCCCCCTTTGGCTCCGGTAAATGGAGCGCGCAGGAGGAGAACAGCAGGGCCGCTGCGGGGATCAGGAAGGATGATGATAGGCGCAGGAGAGACATGCCGTCGGGAGGGCTGCCCACCAGCCGCTCAAGGCGTGCCGAATGAACAGATGTATTCGCAGGGAGCGTCCTTCACCCGGATGGTGAAGCCGCTGTTTCCCGCCACGTCGAAAGAAGAGCCCGCCCCGACGACGAGCTGCTCTTCCGTACCGTCGATCACCACTTCGCAGGCTCCGGCCGTGATGTCCATCACTTCCGGTTCGCCGGTGCCAAAGTGGTACTCGCCCGGGAAGATGATTCCCAGGGACTTGCGGCGGCCGTCGGCGAGGACGATGCCGTGGGAAATGACTTTCCCGTCGAAGTAGACGTTCGCCTTGGCGGTGACCGTCACGTTTTCAAAGGAGGACGACATGCCGCTGCGAATTACTTGATTTCCAGCAGTTCGACGTCGAACACCAGCGTGCCGGAAGGTGCGCCCGGACGGCTTGGGGTATCGCCGTAGGCCAGCTTGCCGGGGATCCAGAAGCGGCGCTTCTCGCCCACGACCATCAGCTGCACGCCTTCGGTCCAGCCGGCGATCACGCCGTTGAGCGGGAACTCGGCGGGCTCGCCGCGGGTCACGGAGCTGTCGAACATTTTGCCGTCGGTGGTCCAGCCGGAGTAGTGGACCTTCACGGTGGAGGAAGCGGATGGGTGCTTGTCGCCAGTGCCCTTGGTCAGGACCTTGGAGGACATGCCGGAGTCGGTCTTCACCGCATCGGCCGGAGCGGCGGCGACGTCGGCAGGGACCTCGGGCGGGGCCGGCGGCTCCTTGAAGTCGACCAGTTCCACATCGCAGGTGGTCGCGCCAGGAGCACCTGGAGGTCCGAGTTCCTGTGGGATCCACATGCGGCGCTTTTCGCCCTTCACCATGAGCTGGATGCCTTCGCTCCAGCCCTTGAAAACCTTGTCGAGCGGGATGGAGGCCGGTCCGTCGCCGCCCGTCGCCGTGCTCTGCATCAGCTGGCCCGTAGGGGTCCAGGCGGAGAACTGGATGGTCGCCATGGAGGTGGCGGACGGGTGCTTGTCACCGGTACCCTTGGTCACGACCTTGGTGGCCAGGCCGGAAGCGGTCTTTTCGGCGTCGGCCGGTGCGGCGGCGACGTCGGACGGGGTCTCAGGCGGAGCTTCGCCCTTGTCGATGCTGAAAAGCTCGATGTCGAACACCAGCATGCCACCGGGACGGCCGCCGCCCGGGCTTTCCCCGTAGGCGAGTTCGGCCGGGATCCAGAAGCGGCGCTTTTCGCCCACGACCATCAGCTGCACGCCTTCGGTCCAGCCCTTGATCACGCCATTGAGCGGGAAAGTGGCCTTCTGGCCGCGCTTGACGGAGCTGTCAAAGAGTTTGCCGTCCTTGGTCCAGCCGGAGTAGTCCACGGTGACCTTGTCAAAGGAGCGCGGGTGCTCGGTGCCGGTGCCCTTGGTGATGACCTTGGTGGCGAGACCGGAGGCGGTCTTTTCAGCATCGGCTGGCGCGGCGGCGACGTCGGATGGGGCTTCGAGCATTTTGGCGGTATCGGCGGGTGGTTCCTGCGCATGACCGGGCAGCGCAAGGCCGAGCACGGTGGCGGCGGCGAAAGGAATAATGTGCCTGGATTTCATGGCGGAGGGAGGCTTGTTTGGGAAGGGGCTCGTGTCAATGCGGCATCAGGACTCCTCGCTGCCCGTTTTCGCGGCGCCCAGGCCGCGATGCAGGAAAAACGGCGCCAGCGGGATCAGCGAGGCCAGGAAGGCCAAACCGGCCTGTTTCCCCGTAATGGCGCGATCCGACCAGGCCTGGAACACCGTCAGAAGGAAGGCCAGGAACAGGACTCCGTGGGCCATGCCGAAGATCCGCACGGCGTCCGGCATGTGCCAAATGTGTTTCAGAGGCACGGCGATGCCGACCAGCAGCAGAAAGGAGATGCCCTCCAGCAACCCGACCCCGAGGAGACGGCCGACAGGATCACGCAGATCGGGAAATTTCATCGCCATCAAAACGGCGCGGGAGGGGGCCTCTTGTCAATCTTCCTGCCAGGCTGCGGCATTTCACCGCGGGGAGATGGACCGGAGGGGGGACACTCTTGTCCCCCTGCTCAGCAGGTTGATCTGGTCAAACCCCATGTCTCCAAAGCTCCTCCGTCCTCCCATCGCTCAGCAAGCTCCTCCTCAAAAATCAAATTCACGAACTCAGCAGGGAGACAAGAGTGTCCCCCCTCCGTTGGCCCGATTTCCAGGCCCCTTGAAGAAACCTCTAGCAGGCCCGCGATCCCCGGCTGATGGGTTAGATCCCCATGGATCAACCTCCCAAATTCACCCGCCACGTCTGGGTCCAGCTTTGGCGGCTCATCCAGCCCTATTTCTTCGGCCGCAACAAGGGCCGCGCCTGGCTGCAGCTCGGGACCCTGATCCTGCTGACCGTCGCGGTCACCGGCGTCGGCATCTGGTCCACCTACGTGATGGGCGACGTGATGACCTCGCTGGAAAAACGCAATCTTCCCGCCTTCCGCGCCGGTATCCTCCTCTACCTCGCCACCTTTGCCGCCGCGATTCCGCTGGCCGCCTACTACCGCTGGATGGAAGAACGGCTGGCCCTGAACTGGCGCGATTTCCTCGCCCGCACCCTGATGCTGCGGTATTTCTATAACCGCGCGTATTACCGGTTGCTGGGCAACGACGCGATCGACAACCCCGACCAGCGTATTTCCGAAGACGCCCGGAACTTCACCATGACGGCGCTGTCTTTCGGGCTGCTGGTGATGAACTCCATCATCCAGATCGTCGGCTACGCCGGGGTGCTGTGGTCGATTTCCTCCACCCTCGGGATCGTCCTGATCGGCTATGCCATCGCCGGCACGCTGGTCGCTTTCCTGATCGGCAAACGGCTGATCGGCCTGAACTACCTGCAATACGAAAGGGAGGCCGACCTGCGCTACTCGCTGGTGCGGGTCCGCGATCACGCCGAGTCGATCGCCTTTTACCGCGGGGAGCGCCGTGAGCTGCGCGACCTGCGCGCGCGCCTGGGCGGAGTGGTGGGCAACATGGTGGTGCTGATCCGCTGGAACCGGAACCTGACCTTCTTCTCCACCGGCTACAACCTGCTGGCGCTGCTGCTGCCCCTGGTGATCGTTGCGCCGCTTTTCATTCAGGGAAAAATCGAGTTCGGCAAGATCACCCAGGCCATCGCCGCCTTCGCCACCTTCCTGGCCGCGGTGTCGCTTTTCATCACCCAGTTCGAGCGCGTCAGCATGTTCGCCGCCGGGGTCACGCGTCTCGGCTCGCTGTGGGAATTCCTCGACGAACGCGATGCCGAGGACGACCTGGAGGCCGAGCACGCCGAGCAGATCGAGGTCAGCGAGGACCAGCGCACCCTGGTACTGGAAAACCTGACCGTGACCACGCCCGGCGGGAAAAAGGAACTGCTCAGCGACTTGAGCTTCCGCCTGCCGCCCGGCAAAAGCCTGCTGATCATGGGCGAAAGCGGCGCGGGGAAGAGTTCCCTGCTGCGGACCATCGCCGGCCTGTGGAGCTCCGGCGCGGGCAAGATCGGCCGCCCGCCCTATCGCACCATGATGTTCCTGCCGCAGCGACCCTACATGGTCCCGGGCACGCTGCGCGCCCAGCTCGACTACCCGGGTTCCGGCCGCAACAACGACGACGAGTCGATCCACGAGGTGCTGCAAACCGTGAATCTCCCCGATCTGGGGGAGCGCGTCGACGGCGACTTCGACCGCACCGCCGACTGGGCGAACATGCTGTCCCTGGGCGAGCAGCAGCGCGTTTCCTTCGCCCGCCTGTTCCTGAAAAAGCCCGCCATTTCCTTTTTGGATGAATCGACCAGCGCGCTCGATGAGGCGAATGAAAAGCGCATCTACGAGCAGCTCCGCCACGGCCATTTCACCTATGTCAGCGTCGGCCACCGCTCGACCCTGCTGCAGTTCCACGACTGGCTGCTGACGATGAACAAGGGCGGCGAGTGGCAGCTGGTGGAGATCAAGGACCTGGATCTCCAGGAGAAAACTCCGCACGGAGCAGCAGACTCAGAGCAGCCCGAGTGACGTCAGTTGCACGCCAAGCGCCTCGACCGATCCCCACGGCAGGATTGGCGAGTTCCGCCGCTCGTCCGGCGGATTCGCCTCCAGTTGATCCGACCAGCCGCCGCAGCCGGTCAGCGGCAGCAGCGGACGATGATGCAGCCAGGCCAGGCAAACCTCCGAGATCGTCCCGGCGCGACCGCCGATGACCAGGCAGGCATCGCCGGACAGAGCCATCAGCAGATTCCGGGCGTCGCCCATGCCGCAGGGGATCAACACGCTGCACGGCCAGTCCACGGTGTGGATGTCATCGGAGGGGATGATGCTGACCACCGTCCCGCCCGCGGCCAAAGCGCTCTCCGCCGCCGCACGGGTGGCCGGGCTGCCGCAGCCGCTTACCACGGTGATGCCATTCCTTGCCAGGAACTCCCCAGCTTTCACCGCCAGATCAAAAGCCGCGGAACCCGGCTCGGCGCTACCGAGAATGCAGACCTGGGGGCGACGCGGACCATTGGCGAAAGTCGTGGAAGACATGCCGCAAAGCTAGGACTCCACTTCGCCGCCGCAATGCCGGATGGACGCCGATGACTCACTCCGCCCGGCGCGACGCCTCCGGGACCGGCGAGCACCGGCACAAAGATACGGCCTGATGTAAGACGCCACGCCCCCCTTCGCGTAGCCGCCTGAACGTTTGATGAATTCCTGGCCCTTCACTTTCCTCCTCCCACTGGCGCTCCTTTGCAGCCCGCTGCCGGGAGCAGAGGAAGCCGTGACCTTCAACCACGACATCCGCCCGATCCTCAACCGCAACTGCGTGCTCTGCCACGGTGGCATCAAGCAGGCGGGCGGCATTTCCCTGATCTACCGCGAAAAGGCCCTGGCCAAGGGCAAGTCCGGCGAACCGGCGATCGTTCCCGGCAAGCCGGAGGAGTCCGAGCTGATCCGCCGCCTCAAAAGCGACGACGATGACGAGATCATGCCGAAGCCGAAAAAAGGCGAGCACGGCATCCCGCTTCCGGCGGAGGAGATCGCGAAGCTCACGGCATGGATCCGCCAGGGGGCGCTGTGGGAGGACCACTGGTCATTCATTTCCCCGCTCGAGCCCGCCGAGCCGGCGCTGAAGCATCCAGGCTGGGCCAGGACCAAGGCCGACCGCCTGATCCTCGCGAAAATGGACGCGGAGGGGATGAGCCCTTCCCCCGCAGCCACGCCGGCCGAATGGCTGCGGCGGGTCTCGCTCGACCTGACCGGACTCCCGCCCTCCGGGGACGAGCTGGCCGCCTTTCAACAGGCTTCCGCCGCCGACCAGGAAGCCGCGATGGCCGCCGTCGTGGACCGCCTGCTGGCCGCGCCGCAGTTCGGGGAACGCTGGGCCAGCATGTGGCTGGATCTGGCCCGCTACTCGGACACGATGGGCTTTGAAAAGGATCCGGCGCGCGAGGTCT
>JAQGPE010000257.1 GCA_028293225.1 Akkermansiaceae bacterium
AGCGGTAGCCGCCTTCCAGGGTGGTCGCGGTGCCCGCCGGAATCGTGACCGTCGCGATCTGAGTGTAGCTCTTGTTGCTGCCGTTGATGTACTGGAACAGCGAGACCGTGTGGGCATCGGACAGGCCGTCGCCGCCCAGGTCCCAGTAGCCGAGTTGGTTCACCGTGACGGAGGTCGCGCTGGGGACATAGAATCCATAGCCCGCGTAGGGATAGGAGTCAGTGCGGGTGGTGGCGCCGATGGGCTCGCCGACACCCATGGCAATGGCGGCGTGCAGGCCGCCGCAGGCGATGAGGTGAGTCGCGAGCAGGAGCAGGCCGCATTTCTTGGTGGGGTTCATTCGTTCAGGAGGTTGGTGATCTCGCACCGGCATGCCCGCCTTCATGGGGAGCGGGCCATTCCGGTACTTCCAGCCATCCTGTCCCAAACACCGGACCCCAGTCTATGGGCTTTCTGATCAAAAGGTTGCGGGATTTGATCAAAAGAACCGCCAAGTCACCTGGCTCTGTTCTGAGCTTCGAGCGAGGGATCACAGATTGGACTGATTGTCTGATCTACTGATTAAAGGCAGGGGAATAAATTTCAGAGGCCGGGAAAGAACGCTGATTTACTACCTGCTTAGTAATTCAACCTGAGCTGAGGCATGCCTACCTGAGAAAAGCCAAGCGTCTTTGCTTCATGGTAGATCCAAATCCCCGTCTTTAATCAGTTAATCAGACAATCAGTCCAATCTGTGACCCCTGGCCCGAAGCCGCCGAAGAGCTGCGAATCCACCTCGCCGCCATTCCCCCTCACTGCCCCAGCATCCAGAAAATATGCGGCGTGTAGTAGTCCGGCTCCAGCAGGAAGGAGTCGTGCCCCTTGTCCGAGTGCACGGTGATGTGCATGCAGTCGACCTTCGACTTCTCCAGGTGCTTCACCAGGTCGGCCTGCTCTTCCGGGTAGAAGCAGAAGTCGGAGTCGATGGAGAACACCAGCCACTTCTGGCCGGCCTCGCGACATCGCGCGAACAGCTCCTCCGGGCTGTCCGCATCGCCCTCCACGGCCCCGTCGAAACGGGACCACATGTCATTGATGCGCAGATAGGTGTTCGCGTCGAAGCGCCGGGTGAATTTCTTGCCCTGGTGGAGCATGTAGCTCTGGACCTGGTCGCGGACCCGGTACCAGGCCAGCACGTCGTCCGACTGGACCACGTCGCGGCGGGCGCGGCTCTCGATCGCGTCGAGGTGGACGAAGGTCTTGTGCGAGATCATCCGTGCCAGCGCCAGCCCGTAGAGCGGAGCACGGCCTTCATAGTAGTTCCCGCCGTTGAAGAACGGGTCGTTCTCGATCGCCAGGATCTGCTCGAACAGGATCAGCCGGTTCAGCACCGTCGTCTTGTAGCCGGAGGCGATCGCGATGACGTTCTTGACCCGGTCCGGGAAACGCGTCGCAAAGGTCAGCGCCATCAGGCCGCCCACCGAAGGTCCCACGATGCCCGCCAGCTTGCCGATGCCGAGGTGATCGAGCAGTTTCGCCTGCAGCTCCACCTGATCGGCGGCCGTGACGTGCGGAAAGGTCGAGCCATAGGGCTGCCCGGTGGTCGGGTTGATCGAGGCCGGCCCGGTCGAGCCGTAGCAGCCGCCCAGGTAGTTGGCGCAGATGATGAAGAAGCGCCGCGTGTCCAGCGCCTTGCCCGGGCCGATCAGGTCGTTCCACCAGCCCTCGTGCATTTCCGGCTGCCACAGATCGCCCAGACCGGGGATCTCCGGATTGTGGCCGCAGGCGTGGTGGGAGCCGGACAGGGCGTGGAACAGCAGGATCGCATTGCTGCCATCCGCATTGAGCTCGCCCCACATCTCGTAGGCCAGGGTTGCGGACGGCAACTCGCCGCCCTGCCTCATCGGGATGGCTTCCGCGTGGTGGAAGAAATGCGTCTGGGTCTCCGGCACGCCGTGGGATGTAGGCCGCTCGCGCGCGCCGGTCAATGGTCATGAGTCATTGGTGCGGCAGGGCTGGAAGAGGATTCGAGACCGGGATCGGTCCGGGATTTCCAACCGCGAATCGACGCGAATGAAACAGGAAGCATGCGGGACCTATCGGATGACGATTTCCCATACTCCTCGGATCTCCCCCTTTTCTCTGCAAAATTGGCGTCCATTCGCGTCCATTCGCGGTTTCAAAATCAGGTGCGGTCGCCGCCACCGGGGAAAGGGTTGGCCATTGACCCGGGCCGCCTGCGGGTTTACGCGGTGGCCATGGCGAACGGCTTCAAAGAGTGGCAGGTCATTTGCGACGCCCTGGCCAGCGGCCGGCAGTCGATCATCCTGCGCAAGGGCGGCATCCACGAGGGCCGCGCGGGCTTCTCCTTTGCCGAGGAGTCCTTCTTCCTGTTCCCGACCCGCTTTCACGCCCAGTCCGACCATGTGAAAGACCGCGCCGTGGTCGAGGTCGAGGTCGCGCCGGAGTGGCAGCCCGGCGAAACCGTCCGCATCACCCACCACTGCCAGGCCATCTGGGCGGAAACCCTCACCGACTGGTCAAAGGTCGCCGCGCTGGAGCCCTTTCACATCTGGACGGAGGAAACGATCCGCCAGCGTTTCGACTGGGAAGGGAAGGGGATGGCCACCGGCAG
>JAQGPE010000272.1 GCA_028293225.1 Akkermansiaceae bacterium
TGGCGGCCGGACAGCTGAGGGGCACCGACTGCCGGGAGAAATCGGTCCGTGCGGGCTTCATGGGGCTCTACTCTGCAGCGGCTCTGGAAGAGGTCGGTCGCGGCAGGCTCGAGCGTCATTTCGTAAAACGCGGCGACCTCCATGAAATCCGGCCGGAACTGCGCGCGGCGACGCTGTGGGAGGAAGAGGACTTGATGCGCTCCCAACCGGCGGGGTCCGGATACGATCTGATTCTCTGCCGCAACGTGGCCATTTACCTCGACCCCGGGGCGGTCCAGTCTCTGTGGGCTCGCCTGGCTGGGGCGCTTTCGCCGGGCGGCTATCTGGTCGTCGGCAAGGCCGAGAAAATCTCCCTCCCCGGACTGCGTCGCACCGGTCCCTGCATCTACGTCAAAACCCACGCCGAATGACTTCCTCCCCCGATCAGGTCACCCGCCGGCCCGCGCCGCCGCCTTTCTGGGCCTCGCTGCTGCTTTGCTCGCTGGTCACCGCCGCTTTCGGCTACCTGCGGCTGTATGTTTTCCATGACCGGATCTTTCCGCTGTCATCCTCGCTACCGCTGCTGCTGTGCCTGTGGAATCGCGATCTGCGGCTGCTCTATGGCATGTCCCTGGCCTTTTCCGCCATGACGCTGGCAAAGGTCTTCATGGTCAGCCCGGACACGCGGGCGTCCACCTTCGATAGCTTCACCATCACCTCCCAGCTACTGAACATCTGGGTGGTTGCCGCGGCGATTCACCGGGTGATCCGCCTGACCAGCCGGTTGCGCAACAAGCGCGCCCAGTTGGAAAAGCTCAACTCCGAGTTGGGATCGAGCAACAAAGAGCTGTCCGTCAGCAATGAGGAGCTGGCGGCTCGCGAGGAGGAAATCTCCCGCCAGAACGAGGAATTGCAGAGCCAGACCGAAGAACTGGAACAGCAGGCCGAGGAGCTCCGGCAGCAGGCGGAGGAAATGGAGCAACAGAGCGCCGATCTGCACGAGACGAATGCGGAACTGTCCCGCCGGGAAAAGGGCATGCAGACCCTACTGGAGTCGGGCCGCTGGCTGCGCAGCGATCAGGATGAAAAGTCGGTAATGAACGGCATCTGCCAGGCGGCGCTGCAAATTCTGGGTGGAGAAGTCCATGCCGCGGCGGTGGTCGACAGCGATCACGGAGTGACCCGCCTGCAGGGCGATGCCGGCTTTGGCCTGAATGGAGCGGTATCCTCCGATTATCCTTTCGAGCAGTCCTTTGCCTATCTGGTGCTGGAGCGCGGCGAGACTGCCTACCTCGAAGACGTTCTGGAACGTTCCGATCTGCAACTGCCGCGTCCTGCGACCGGGCGGCCGCTGCGCTCCGTGTTGGGCACGCCGATCTGGTTGGAGGGCAAGCCGGTGGCTGTGCTGGTAATGTACAGCCGGGATCCGCGCAACTGGACCCAGCAGGAATTCCAGATCGCCGAGTGGCTGGCCGCGCAGGCCGCCCTGACTCTGCACGCGCTGCGTTTCCAGCAGGAACTGGAGGTGAAGCGCCACGAAGCCGAGGAGGCCTCCGTCCAGAAAACCCGTTTCCTGGCCGCCGTTTCACATGATGTGCGGACGCCCGCCAATGCGATCGGGCTGCTGTCCGAGCTGATCGAGCGGATGGCCGTTGACCCTGAAAAGGTGAAGCAGGTGCCGGCTCTCGCCAGGAGCCTGAGCGACAATGCGCGGGCGTTGATCGATCTGGTCAGCGACGTGCTGGATCTGGCCAAGTTCGACTCCGGCCAGGTCGACCTGCAGATCTCCGATTTTCCGCTGTCCTCGCTGGTGCAGGCGGAGGTCAGCCAGGCCGAGCCGGCGGCCACGAAGAAAGGGCTGCACCTTTCCTCCTCTCTGCCTGAACAGGAGGTGTGGCTCCGCACGGATCGCATGAAGCTGGCGCGGATCCTGTCCAATCTGCTGGGCAATGCCGTGAAATTCACCGAGGCGGGGCAGGTGGTCCTGGCCGGTGAGGCAACTGCGGACGGCTTCGAGCTCCGGGTGACCGACACCGGGGTCGGTATCCCCGACAACCAGCTGCCGCACATTTTCGACGAGTTCTACCAACTGCGAAATCCGGAGCGCGATCGTGAAAAGGGTGCGGGGCTGGGCCTGGCCATCTGCACCCGCCTGCTCGACAGCCTGGGTTGCAAGGTGACGGTCAGCAGCAAGTTGAATGTCGGCACCACCTTCGCGGTCCTGCTGCCGCATGCGCTGCTGACGCCCGGAGACGAGGTGCCGCGATCTGCCGGACAGACTGACGAAGGCGCAGCTGTTTCTTCAGCCTCGCCCCTGGCAGGCCTGAACATTCTGCTGGTGGAGGATCACCACGTGACCCGCCGCGCGATGGCCCAGTTGCTGGCGGCGGAGGGCGCGGTGGTCTCGGAAGCCCGCACCGGCAAGGAGGCGCTGCATTTCCTGTCGCACGGACTGCACGATGTCATGCTGCTGGACCTGAATCTGCCTGACATCGATGGCAGCGAGGTCCTGAAAAGCCTGAAGACGAACCGCCCGGCCCGGCTGAAGCGGGTGCTGGCGGTGTCCGGCGACGTCCGTCCGGAACGTGTCGAAGAAGTCAAACTTCTCGGCGCGGACAACCTGATTCCGAAGCCGCTGAGCATCGAGCGGATCCTGGAAGGGATTGAGGGCGCGGAGGCTGCCCGGTAGGGGCGGCGGTTCCGGAGGGCCGGTATTTAACGCAGAAAGAGGCATGGGAATCCGTCCCCGGGGGGGTGCTGCCCGGATTCGCCATTGAAAAAGGTCCGGGAGCCTGCCATGTCCCCGCCCGCATGTCCGAAAGGAAGACTCTCGAAGAACGCCAGCAGATGACGGAGCTGGAACGCCTGCGCCACTCATGTGCCCACGTGATGGCCACCGCGATCCTGCGCCTCTGGCCCGACGCCCAGTTCGCCTACGGTCCGCCGATCGAAACCGGGTTCTACTACGACTTCGAGATGAAGCATCGGATCACTCCGGACGATTTCGAGAAGATCGAGGCCGAGATGAAGAAGATCTCGAAGGAGAACCAGAAGTTCGAGTGGAAGGCCCTGACCCGCGACGAGGCCAAGGCCATGGCGGAAGGCGGCCGCCTCGGCGGTCTTTCCGAGCGCCCGGGCAACCCGAGCCGCTTCAAGCTCGACCTGATCGATAAGATCCCGGAAGGCGAACAGATTTCCTGTTTCCAGAACGGCGAGTTCATCGACCTCTGCGCCGGTCCTCACGTCGGCTACACGTCGAAGTGCAAGAACGTGAAGCTGATGTCGGTGTCGTCCTCTTTCTACCTGGGCGACGAGTCGAAGGGGCAGCTCCAGCGCCTTTACGGCACGGCCTTTGAGAGCAAGGAATTGCTGGAGCAGCACCTGGTCCGCCTGGAGGAAGCGAAAAAGCGCGACCACCGCCGGCTAGGCAAGGAACTGCAGCTTTTCCATATCGACGAAGCCGTCGGACAAGGCCTGATCCTTTGGAAACCGAAAGGTGGCCTGATCCGCCGTTCGCTGCAGGACTTCATCACGGCCGAGCTCGACAAGCAGGGCTACTCGCAGGTCTTTACGCCGCACATTGGCAAGCTCGACCTCTACCGCACGTCCGGGCATTTCCCGTATTACCAGGAGAGCCAGTACCCGCCGATCGCCGAGCGCGATACGCTGGAGAAGCTGGCCGACGAAGGCGCAAGCTGCGACCAGTTGATCAACGGTCTCTCCGATGGCACCTACGAGGGCTATCTGCTGAAGCCGATGAACTGCCCCCACCACATCAAGATCTACGCCAGCGAACACCGCTCGTACCGTGATCTGCCGGTGCGCCTGGCCGAGTTCGGCACGGTTTACCGCTGGGAGCAGTCTGGTGAACTGGGCGGCATGACGCGCGTGCGCGGCTTCACCCAGGACGACGCGCACCTTTTCTGCACGCCGGACCAGGTGGCGGCCGAGCTGATCGGCTGCCTCGACTTGGTGAAAAAGGTTCTCAAGACGCTGGGCATGGACGACTACCGCGTCCGCCTGTCCCTGCGCGATCCGGATTCCGACAAGTATGTCGGCTCCCCGGAAAACTGGGATAAGGCAGAAGCGGCCATTCGGGAAGCCGTTAAAGTGCTGGGAGTCGAATACACCGAAGAACTCGGTGAAGCCGCCTTCTACGGACCGAAGATCGACTTCGTGGTGAAGGACGTCATCGGCCGCGACTGGCAGCTCGGCACCGTGCAGGTGGACTACAATCTGCCGGAACGCTTCAAGCTGGAATACGTCGGCAACGACAACACGGTGCACCGGCCGGTGATGATCCACCGCGCGCCGTTCGGCTCGCTGGAGCGCTTCACGGGTCTGCTGATCGAGCACTTCGAGGGCAAGTTCCCGGCCTGGCTCGCCCCGGAGCAGGTCCGCGTGCTGCCGATTTCCGACAAGTTCATCGAGGCCGCCGAGGCGGCGACCGCCAAGCTGGCTGACGCCGGCGTGCGCGTGAAGCTGGATACCAGCTCCGACAAGGTCGGCGCCAAGATCCGTCTGGCCCGCCTGGACCGCGTTCCTTACATGCTGGTGCTCGGCGCCCGCGAAGTGGAGGAGGGCACGGTTTCGGTCCGCCACCGCGAGCTCGACGACCTCGGCTCACTGCCGCTGGAACAATTCATCGAGGTGATCCGGGCGGAAATCAGCAGTCGTGCCCTGACGACCACCCTGGTGGCCGCTCCAAAAGAACCGCGTGTCTAAAGAGAGGGGTGCAGCGGGTGACGGAATTGCCGTCGCCCGCCGATTTTCCACCCCTGGAAAAAATGCTTTGCCAATTCGGGGG
>JAQGPE010000278.1 GCA_028293225.1 Akkermansiaceae bacterium
TCGCTTGGACAATTTCTGCCGCCCCACCCGATGAGCAAGCCCCGTACCTACGCGGAATACGATCCCAACCGGGTCGCTCTGGCTGAGTCGGCGCTCCTGACGCTCTGGAACAGTCTGGGCGAATTCCACAACGAAATCGTTTTGGTGGGCGGCTTGGTTCCCAAGTACCTCTGCGCTGAAGTGAAGGGGCCGCAGGAGATTCCCCGGCCCTCCACGCTGGATGTCGATGTCGGAATCGCGGTGACCGCCGACCGGGCTCATGCTCAATCGCTCTATCATCGGTTAAAGGAACAAGGCTTCGAGTGGTCAGCCGATGAGGACTCGAACCGCTTTGTCAAAACTCTCGGAGGAATCGAAATTTACATCGATTTCCTGGCGGAAGATCCTCGGTTGATGGAATATGGCTCGATCAGCTACGGACTCATTCATGTCAGTCAGATTCCCGGAATCCGGAGAGCCCTTGAATCACCGCGAATGGTGAGCGTTTCCGGAGTCGATCTCGACGGCCGGCACCGAACCATGCCGATTCGTGTTTGCGAAGCCGGCCCTTTTCTCGCCTTGAAACTCCGCGCTTTCCTGAGGCGGCGGGAAAACAAGGATGCCTTCGACATCTACTATACGATTCGTAATTATGTCGATGGGCCGCAAGCTGCCGCCCTTGGATTTGCTGCGGAAGCATCTCGGGAAAACACAGCCTTTCCCGATGCTCTTCAGTGTCTTCTGCATCTCTACGCAGATGAAGATTCCCCCGGCCCGGTGGCCACGGCTGATTTCATTCTGAGCAAGCGTGCGGCCGGTGAAGATGAAGAGGCGGTGGAAAACCGGCTGCGGCTTCGTCAGCAGGCGGTGGACGGGGCCTTGTTGCTCCTTCGACGTCTCAACCGCTGATTCAGTGCCAGGCCCCGGCCTCGGTCACCTGCATGCAATTCCCGTAAAAAGGTAGCCGCCGGGGTCCCACCCCCGGCGGCTGAAACCGTCAAATCCGGCCGAAACCGGTGTCATGACAATCTATTGCTGTTCACCCTTACATGAAAACGCGCGCAGAACGCGGTCTTCATCAGGTCAGACCGTCCACCCGGCCTGACGTTCAAAATTCCCGAAACTTTTTTGGGTCCGCGGCTGCGTAGTTTACCGGGGATCCTCAAATTCGGCATTGCCAACGCTCGTTTGAGGATTATCCATGCAAGCAATCACTTGCATGCAAACTTCCTCCCCAAAATCAGCCTCTGAACGCCTGCTCGAAGCGGCGATGGAGGTCTTTGCGCGTGAGGGGATCACCCGCGCCACCACCCGTGAGATCGCCAAAGTGGCCGGGGTCAACGAGGTCACCCTGTTCCGCAATTTCCAGAACAAGCAGGGGCTGCTGGCAGCCGTTCTGGAAAGCTCGCTGCTGATCACGGAAAGCCTGCAGAAGTCCCCTTCGCTCGAAAACGGCGCGACCCTGAAAGAGGTTCTGACCTATTTCGCCCGGACCGATTTCGATCGGAAGTTGAAGAACATCACCCTCATGCGGGTGCTGGTGGGGGACATTCACCAGCTCGGCGACCACGAGGCGGAGGTCCTGAAGCGCATCTTCCAGCCCTGGAAGGATGAGTTGAACGGTCAGCTCCGTGAAGCCGATCGGCGCGGCCTGCTCCGTCCCGGCGTCAATCCACTCCTGATCGTCGATCAACTTGTTGCGATGATCTTCATCGGTGCCCTCCGCGTCGATGTCTCCCGCTGGTGCATTAGCTATTCACCGGACGAATACGTCACCGCCTGCGTCGATACCATTTATCACGCGATCATCTCCGGAAAGGAGCGCCCGCTGCCATGAGCGATGCCGCTGCCAACACCCTTTACGGGGGTGATCCCGCCTTCCTCTCGCCGCTGGCCGCCCGCCTGCTGGCAAAGGGCTGGCTGAAGTGGGTCATCGCCATCACCGCTTCGCTCGGCGCGATCCTGGAAGTGATCGACACCGTGATCACCAACGTCGCGCTCTCCGACATCCGCGGCAATCTGGGTGCCAGCCTCTCCGAAGCCGGCTGGGTCTCCACCAGCTACGCCTGCGCCAACGTGGTGGTCATCCCGCTGTCCGCCTGGCTCGGCTACCGCTTCGGCAAGCGCAACTACTTCGTCTTTTCTCTGATCGGTTTCACCCTCGCCTCACTGCTCTGCGGCGTCTCGGGAAATCTGGGCATGCTGATCTTTGCCCGCATCCTCCAGGGACTCGCCGGTGGCGGCCTGCTGGCCAAGGCCCAGTCGATCGTCTTCGAAGCCTTCCCGAACTCCGAACGCGCGGTCGCCCAGTCGATCTTCGGACTCGGTGTGATCGTCGGTCCCGCCATCGGTCCGGTGCTGGGCGGCTGGCTCACTGACAACCTCGGCTGGCGCTGGATCTTCTTCATCAACCTGCCCATCGGCATCATGGCCGTCGCCATGTGCCTGCTGTTCATGCCGTCGGATGACAAGACCAAGCTGAACCGCTCCGGCAGCGTCGACTGGACCGGCATCGGCCTGCTCGCCGTCGGTCTGGCCTGCTTCCAGGTCATGCTGGAGGAGGGTCAGGAGAAGGGCTGGTTCGACTCCCAGCTGATCATGACCACCGCCATCGCCAGCGTGATCGGTATTTCCCTGTTCGTCTGGCGGGAGCTCAGCACGCCGCACCCCGCGGTGGATCTGCGGGTCCTGCGCTACCCCTCCATGGTCGGCGGCACCATCTATTCCGCGATCCTCGGCATGGGCATCTACGGGGTCATGTTCGCCATCCCCATCTTCGTGCAGGACTACCTGCACTACACCGCCCTTCAGAGCGGCCAGTTGCTGGTCCCTGGAGCTCTCGTCTCGGCGCTGACCATGGTCTTTTTCGGCAAAATCGGCGGCAAGGTCTCACCGCGGATCCTCATCACCATCGGCGCCCTGCTCACCAGCCTGACCGGGATCCTGCTGATGAACATGAACCCGGACACCGGCACTCATCAGATCTTCTGGCCACTGATTTTCCGCAGCGTCGGCAGCGTGATGATCTTCATGCCGCTCAGCATCGCCACGCTCGGCCCGCTGGCGAAAAAGGACATCGCCGCCGGCGCCGGCCTCTACTCGCTGACCCGCCAGCTCGGCAGCAGCATCGGCATCGCCCTCATCACCACCATGCTGGCTCGCCGCGAGGCCGCGCACCGCGCCGTGCTGGTGGAAAAGATCACCGCCTACCGGCCCGCCTTCCACGACCGCATGGAGCTCTTCACCGGCGCCTTCACCTCCACGACCTCCGGCAAGTCCGGCGCGATGAGTGAGGCCATGAAGCTCATCGACCGCATCGTCACCGGCCAGGCCACCATCCTCGCCTACGAGGACCTCTTCTTCTACGTCGCCGCCCTCTTCATCTTCTCGCTCCCCCTGATCCTGCTGCTCGGCGGCAAGGGCGGCAAGGCCGCCCAGGAAGCGGCCGCCGCCGCCCATTGATCCTATTCCCTCAACCCCCTCTTCGATATGTCCGACTCACCATCCGCTCCCGAATCCACTCCCGCCGCTGCCCAGCCGCGGAAGCGTGGCATTCTCTCGAAACTCGTCCTCGTCCCCCTGCTCATCGGCGGCGGCGTCTGGGGCGTCCGTTTCGTTCACCTCGCCATGACCACCGAGGAAACCGACGACGCCTACATCGCCGGTCACGTCCACCAGATCAGCGCCGGGGTTCCCGGGCCGCTGCTGAAGGTCATCGCCGACGACAACCAGGAGGTGAAGGAAGGCGAACTGCTCGCGAAGATCGATCCGCTCGAGTTCGACATCATGGAGAAAAAGGCCGTCGCCGCGCTGGAACAGGCCAAGGCCCGCGAACTCCAGGCCACCGCCCAGGCTGCCGAGGCCCGCTCCTCCGGCCTCCAGGCCGAGGCGCTGATCGCCACCACCGAAGCCGACATCAATCAGTCGGAAGCCAAGCGCGACATCGCCAAGATCACCCTCGACCGCAACGAAAGCCTGCTCCAGGGCGAGACCCACGCCATTTCCAAGGCCGAAGTCGACAATGCCCGCAGCGCCTACACCGCCGCCGTCGCCGCCGTGGCCAGCACCCGGGCCAAGCTCGAATCCGCCCGCGCCGGCAAGGAAGCCAGTTGCTCCACCATCAAGGCCGCCGAGGCCCAGATCGTCGCCGCTCATGCCGACATCGACGCCCTGCAGACCGCCATCAGCGAGGCCCAGCGCCAGAAATCCTTCACCGATGTCGTCGCCCCCGCCACCGGCCGCATCGGCGCGAAAAATGCCGAGACCGGCAACCGTGTCCAGATCGGCCAGGCCCTCTTCGCCGTGGTCGAGGAGGACTACTGGATCTTCGCCAACTTCAAGGAGACGCAGCTCAAGAAAATGAAGATCGGCCAGCCGGTCGAGCTGACCATCGATTCCCTGGGCGGCAAGAAATTCACCGGCAAGGTCGACAGCTTCGCCCCCGCCACCGGCGCCCAGTTCGCCCTGCTGCCACCCGACAACGCCACCGGCAACTTCACCAAGGTCGTCCAGCGCGTGCCCGTGAAAATCACCTTCGACCCCGACTCCATCCGCGGCTTCGAAAGCGCCCTCCGCCCCGGCCTCTCCACCGTCGTCCGCGTGCTGGTGCAGTAAGGTGGAACCCTGGGAAGAGGCCCGGGCATCAGTCCAGAGAGCGCTGAATGCGCGAAATGTGACAGCCAGGGGTGACCGCAGGGAATGGAGCGGACGAGATAGACTGGAGCGACGCGACAGCCCGCG
>JAQGPE010000286.1 GCA_028293225.1 Akkermansiaceae bacterium
AAGTGGATGAAGGAATATGAGCGGATGCAGGCGAGCGAGCGGGAAGACAAACGCCGTTGAAGTCGCCGGACGATACCGGGGTCGCGAGCCCGGGGAGCTAAGAAGACCGGGAAAACGCGTGGTTTGACCGCCATCCTGCCGGACAAACCGCGTCCGGATGCGCAATCAATCGCCGGACGGGTTTGACGTTGCTGCGTAAATCTCTTCCTTTGCTGGCATCCCATGCCGACCCATCGTCAGTCACCTCTTCCGGCGCAAAAAGCGGGCAGCAATCTTTCGTTGTATATCGGTTTCGTCACCGCGCTCATTTTCTTCCTCCTGAGCGGATACGCGGCTTTCCGGAACACGATGTCCCTGCGGGAAGGAACGCGGCAGGTCGACAAGGCGAACACCACGATGGTGTCACTGGGGACTCTGCTGTCGCTGGTGAAGGACGCGGAGACCGGTCAGCGCGGTTTCCTGATCACCGGGGACGAAAATTACCTGCAGCCCTATCATGCGGCCCGGACCGGGATCGATGCGGAGATGGCCCGGCTGCACGATTTCACGAAGGGCAATGCCGACCAGGAGGCGATCCTCCCCCAGGTCGAGGCGCAGGTGGCGTCGAAGCTGGCCGAGCTGCATGAAACCATCGAGCTGCGGCGGGACCGCGGGTTCGATGCGGCCCGCGGGGTGGTGGTCACCGACCGGGGCAAGCAAACGATGGATGGCCTTCGCGCCAACCTCGCGACCATGCAGCGTGAGGAAAAGCGGGTGAAGGATCTGCGGACCGAGGAAATGGAGATGGCCCACCGGGTGGCGCTGACGAGCGGCATCGTCACCGCGGGATTGGGCATCGCCCTATCGTTTGCGGTGACGTGGTTGATTCGCCGGGCCCATGCCCTGCGCCGCCGCCAGGAGTGGTCGCAGGCCGGCAGGCTCGAATTGAGTTCCGTGATGGCTGGCGAGAAGCTTCTGGAGCCGCTGGCTGAAAGCATTCTGGCATTCCTGACCCGCTATGTGGATGCCCATGCCGGAGCGATTTTCGCCACCCGCAAGGGGCGCTTTCACCGGGTGGCGCTGGCCGGGGCTCCGCTCGCGGCGGGGATTCCCGAGCAATTCAATGCGGGTGAAGGCCTGCTCGGCCGTGCGGTGGTCGACAAGACCTTGCAACGGATCGACGACGTGCCGGAGGGCTACCTGAGGATCAGCTCCGGGCTGGGTGAGGGCCTGCCCCGGCATTTGGTCATTCTGCCGGCGTTGGCCGACCACTCGGTGAATGCCGTGATCGAGCTGGGTTTCCTGCATCCGCTTGACGGCCAGAAGCAGGAATTCCTGGAGCAGATCTCCGAGCTGGTCGGGGTCGCCGTGAAATCCGCGCTGTATCGCGAGCATTTGGAGGAGCTACTGACCGAAACGCAGCAGCAGTCCGAGGAGTTGCAGGCGCAGAGCGAGGAGTTGCGGGTTTCGAACGAGGAACTCGAAGAACAGGGGCGGGCGCTGCGGGAATCGCAGTCGCGCCTGGAACTGCAGCAGGCGGAAACCGAGCAGATCAATGTCCAGCTCGAAGAGCAGGCCGAGGTGCTGGAGCGCCAGAAAAGCGACCTGTTGACCGCCAAGGTCAACCTGGAGAGCAAGGCCCGGGAGGTCGAGCAGGCCAGCCGCTACAAGTCGGACTTCCTGGCGAACATGTCGCACGAGTTGCGGACGCCGCTGAATTCCTCGCTGATCCTGGCCAAGCTATTGGCTGACAACCGCCACGGAAACCTCACGCCCGAGCAAGTCAAGTATGCCCAGACCATCGAGTCGTCCGGCGGCGACCTGCTGGTGCTGATCAATGACGTGCTGGACCTTTCCAAGATCGAGGCCGGGCACATGGAGATTCACCCGGAGAAGCTGGAGACAGTCGATCTGACCAGCGGATTACGGGCGGTTTTCGATCCCGTGGCCGGGCAGAAGGGCCTGGCCTTCCGGGTGGAGATCGAGCCGGGAGTGCCGGTGCAGATTTTCTCGGATTCCCAGCGGCTGGAGCAGATCCTGAAAAACCTGCTATCGAACGCGCTGAAATTCACGGAGCGGGGCGTGGTGACGCTGCGCGTGCGCCAGGCGCCGGGAAGCCGGGTGGCCTTCGATGTCACGGACACCGGGATCGGCATCGCCCTGGAGCAGCAGCGGGTCATCTTCGATCCCTTCTTCCAGGCCGACGGCACGACCAGCCGGAAATACGGCGGCACCGGCCTGGGACTGTCCATTTCGCGGAATCTGGCGCGGTTGCTGGGTGGCGAGATCCAGATCGCGAGCGAGCCCGGGAAAGGCAGCACCTTTACGCTGCTGATTCCGCAAAACTATGCCGGTAGTATTGACGCCGCCGGAACCACGGAGGCCGGTGCGGCCGGACGGGCGGCGCCCCAATCAACGCATGAGGATGACATTTCCGCACCTCTTGCGGCGGATGCGGCTTCGCTGGACGGCCTCGCGGACATGGCGGACGACCGTGGAGTGTTGACCGGCTCGAGCCGGCTGATCCTGGCGGTGGAGGATGACGAGCCGTTCGCCCGGATCGTCTACGAGCTGGCGCACGAGATGGACTTCCAGTGCCTGATTGCAACCACCGCGAAAGCGGCGCTGGCGCTGGCGCAGCAGTATCTGCCGAGCGCCATCGTGCTGGACGTCGGCCTGCCGGATAACTCCGGGCTGATCGTGCTGGAGCGGCTGAAGGCCGATGTCCGGACGCGGCACATTCCCGTGCACGTGGTTTCCGGCAGCGACTACACCAAGACGGCGCTGGCGCTGGGAGCCGTCGGCTACATGCTGAAGCCGGTGAAGCGCGAGAAGCTTGCCGAAGCCTTCCGTACGCTGGAAACGCGGCTGACCCAGAAGATGCGCCGCGTGCTGGTGGTCGAGGATGATCCCGCGCAGATGGAAGCG
Organism: Akkermansiaceae bacterium; assembly: GCA_028293225.1. Lineage (GTDB taxonomy): Bacteria > Verrucomicrobiota > Verrucomicrobiia > Verrucomicrobiales > Akkermansiaceae > Haloferula. The sequence goes on from JAQGPE010000286.1 coordinate 2,908, forward strand.
ATGCGCGGCCTGCTGGGCTCCCGCGATGTCGAGACGGTCTGCGCGAGCACCGCGGCGGAGTGCCTGGAGCACCTCAAAGTCGCGACCTTCGATTGCATGGTGCTGGACCTGAGCCTGCCGGACGCTTCCGGCTTCACGCTGCTGGAAAAGCTGAGCGCGGAGGATGCCTACTCCTTTCCGCCGGTGATCGTTTATACCGGCCGCGAACTGGCGGCGGAGGAAGAGCAGCGGCTGCGGCGCTACTCGAAATCGATCATCATCAAGGGTGCCAAATCCCACGAGCGCCTGCTGGACGAGGTGACGCTGTTTCTGCACCAGGTCGTCTCCGAACTGCCACTGGAAAAGCAGCGCATGCTGGAATCGGCCGGCAACCGCGACGCCGCTCTGGAGGGAAGACGCATCCTGATCGCCGAGGATGATGTGCGGAACGTCTTCGCGCTGACCAGCCTGCTGGAAGGCCGCGGCGTGAAGCTGACGATCGCGCGCAACGGGCGGGAGGCGCTGGATGCCCTGGAGGCTTCACTGACCGATCCGGCGAAGACCGTGGATCTGGTTCTGATGGACATCATGATGCCGGAGATGGACGGGCTGACGGCGATGCGGGAGATCCGCAAGCGCCGCGAGTGGCGCAAGCTGCCGGTGATCGCACTGACGGCCAAGGCGATGAAGAGCGACCAGGAGCAGTGCCTGGCCGCGGGGGCGAACGATTATCTGGCCAAGCCGCTGGACGTGGAGAAACTGCTATCCCTGATCCGTGTGTGGATGCCACGATGAAGAGCGACGCCACAGAGACCGAGGAGATCGAGCTGGAGTTGCTGCTGGAGGCGGTCTACCGCAAGTACCAGTACGACTTCCGCCGTTATTCCCCGGCTTCGCTGAAGCGGCGGTTGCTGCAGGCAAAAGCGCAGTTCGGCTGCGGGAGCTTCTCCGCCCTGCAGCATCGCGTCCTGCATGAGCCGGCGATGATGCCGGCCCTGCTGCCGTATCTCACGGTCCAGGTGAGCGAGATGTTCCGGGACCCGGCGTACTTTCTGGCGCTGCGCGAAAAGGTGGTGCCGCACCTGAAGACCTATCCCTCGCTCAAGGTGTGGATCGCGGGCTGCGCCACGGGCGAGGAACTCTATTCGCTGGCGATCCTGTTCCGCGAGGAGGGTCTGGAGAGCCGCACGATCTTTTATGCGACCGACATCAATCCGGACGCCCTGAAGAAGGCGGAGGCCGGAATTTATGAGGCCAGCAGAGTGCCGCTTTTCACCGAGAACCACCGCAAGGCCGGCGGCAAATCCTCGCTGTCCGACTACTACACGGCGGCCTACGGACGGGTGATCTTTGATCCGACCCTGAAGGAGCGGACGGTCTTTTCCGATCACAGCCTGGTGTCGGACGCCGTGTTCGCGGAGACCCATCTCGTCTCGTGCCGGAATGTGCTGATCTACTTCAACCGCGACCTCCAGGACCGGGCGCTGGGCCTGTTCCGGGACTCGCTGGTGCGAAAGGGATTTCTCGGACTGGGGTCCAAGGAGAGCCTGCGGTTTTCCGCGCATGCGGATGCTTTTCAGGAATTCGAGCGCAGCGAGCGGATCTACCAGCGGGGAGGTGCGGCGTGATGAAGGGCGATGCGAAAAATCCGGCCGCGGTGGTCATCGGGGTTTCCGCCGGAGCGGTGGAAGTTCTGTCGGTGATCCTGCCCGCGCTGCCCGCGGGATTTGCGCAGCCGGTGCTGGTGGTGGTGCATGTGCCGCCGGATCGCAGCAGCCTGCTGCCGGTACTGTTCGCCGAGCGCTGCCAGCTGCGGGTCAAGGAGGCGGAGGACAAGGAGCCCG
>JAQGPE010000358.1 GCA_028293225.1 Akkermansiaceae bacterium
TCCCCCTCCTCGCCTCTCAGCGGCAATGTCACGGTGACCGTCTATGACAAGGCCGGCAACCTGCTCACCAGCGGCGTGGTGAACAACATCTCCGATTCCCAGGAAAACGGCTTCTTCGGCGTGGTCGCCACCAATGGTGAACAAATCGGCCGCATCAACGTTTACTCGGGCGCCAACGCCTTCGCGGGCGCCGACAACATCACCGTCTACAGCGTCCCGGAAGCCTCCGCTCTGAGCCTGGCCGGCCTCGCCGCGCTCGGCCTGCTGCGCCGCCGCCGCCACTGAGCCGCTGCCCGGCAGGGAGATCCGATCCCCTTTCCACGCACGAATGCCTGCTCCGTCACCACGGACCAGGCATTCGTCATGTCAGAGGCCCACCTCCGCACGATTCCACCTCCGATCGTGACAAATCCATGAGAGCTGATAGACAAGGCCCCTAAGCCCGATGATGTCGCGATACCAGCTCTACCCTGCGGAGGCCCCTTCCGGTCCGGAAGTGACCTGGTCGCCGCGGCTGAATCTGGTCCGCAGCGACTCCACCGTGGCCAAGGTCTCCCTCATGGACGCCGCCTGGGAGCAACTCACCCCCTGCGGCGATCCCGGCGCGCCCGACCTGGTCCTCTACATCCGCCGCGGCGGCCACGGCTCTTGGTGGAATCCCGCCGGCGATGTCTGCGGCCACCTGACCTACGAGCGGATCCGCGGTGAACTCGGCAGCGAAATCGACCGCTGGCAGCAGGAAGACCCTGCCACCGCCCTGCTGCTCGCCGAGGTGTTCGGCCGCCTGTCCCGGCCCTCCGGCCCGGAGCCGCTCATCCTCCAGGAGAGCCTGGAAATCGCCGGCCGCCAGAGCCCCTCCGTCCTCACCCCCTACGGCCGCATCCCGTTGCCCCTCGCCGCCCCGGAAATCCACCGCGTGCTGGCCCTGGCCTACCTGCTGGTCCGCACCTGGCTGCTCCACCACGCCGCCGCGGCCAAGCACCCCGGCCGCGAAATCCCCGGCCGCATCTCCATTCTCTGCGACGAACTCGACGACTGCCGGACCACTCCGGCCGCCGTCTACGCCGCTCTGCTCGCTCTCGGCGGGAAACCGGCCGCCGTCCGGATCGTTGCCACCACGACTCAACGCCGCGCCGTGCGCCTGGCCAAGGACAGCTGGAACGCCGCCGCCGACAGCCTTTTCGAACTCGCCCTGGAAGGCGGCGTCGCCGTCCTGGAGGACATCATCCTCCCCCGCAGCTCCGCCTGGGCCGGCTCCGATCCCGGCGCCGCCGACCCCCTGCAGGAAGCCCAAGACAAAGCGCAGACCTTCATCCAGGCCCGCCGGCGCTGGGTCCCCCGTCCCCTCCCCCAGACCGACGCGGGCTGAGAGCCCGTTCCGGTTCCGATCGTCGGAGGAAAAGAGCAGTCAGCCGCCCGAGCCTGCCAGGCAGCTGACCGTCCAAGTGGAGATGTCCTGCATGGGCTGAACACCTCCCCCTGGAAAACATCCGCTAACGATTGAGGCTCGCTCCCCGGTCAGGTTACCGGATCCAGGGCCAATTGCCTGCTGCCCTCTTCAGTTCTCGAGTAATATCTTCCGAGGCAATGACCCACCACCATCCAGATGGCGGCAAGGCAGGCCACAATCAGAGCAATCGGCCCAAGCGTCAGCCCCAGCCCGTGCGTCAGCCCGGTGAATGCCCAGGCAGAGACGGAATCCCCGCCACGATAGACCAGGATGTCGATGACACTCTTCGCCTTGTAGCGGGTTTCCTGATCCACGGCGGTGAAAAGCATCTCACGCGCGGGACGGGTGATCGCATAGTTCCCGGCCCGTGCGATGACCTGTAGGATCAGAGCGACCCAGAGAAACGGCCCGATCGACAGCATCACCATGCCCAGCGCCACCACCGCCGGCACCATGCCGAGAGTGGTCGCAAGACCGAACCGCTTGGTCAACCGGCTGGTGCCGAACATCGCGGTAGCCAACGCCAGGATATTCACGGCGAGCTCGACCCCGCTCAATATCTGCACCCGGTGGGCCGCATCCACCCCAACCATCAGGTTCTTCAATTCAAAATAGATCAACGTATTGATGAACGTGTAGAGAAACATGAATAAAGAGATCAACAGCATATAGGAGCTCTTGAATAACAACAGGAATCCCGCAAATGGATTGCCGCCGATCACTTGATTCTTACCCTTGATCGTGAAGTCGCCGTCCTTGGATCTCCCCAGGAAGCTTAACAAGATCCATGGGAGGCACAGCAGCACCGACGGAATGATCAGCAGGTGATCCACCCCCACCAGGCGCACCAGCACGACGGTCACCAGCGGCCCGACAATCGCCCCGAGGCTGGCGCCCGATGCGATAAATCCAAACAGCCTTTTGGCCTGTTCCGATGAGAAAACATCAGCCATCAAACTCCAGAACACCGACACGTTGAACAAGGTGAACACCCCCACCAGGACGTAGAAGCTCTTGTCGATCAGAGGAGTCTTGCCAATGACCTGGATCGCCACGTGGAAGCAGAAGAAGCCGCCGCCGAAGACGCTGTAGACCACCGGGACCAGCTTCTTTTTGTCGATCCGGGCACACAGCCAGCCATACAGCATCACGGCCACCGCGCTGGCGGCAAACGTCAGGGTGAAAAGCTGGCTTGTCTCCGCATCGCTCCAGCCACTCGCCAGCGAATCCCGCACGGGTTTGAGGATCGAGCTGGACGCCATCAGCGTGAAGATCACCACGAAGGAAATCAGCGTGCCGCGAATCTCCCGCGGCTCGATGACGGCCCACTTCTTCAGTAAGTTCGATAAAAGATTCATATCGATATCTCAAGGTCGGAGACCGCCTCATTCCCATCCTTCGAGAACGATTTTCCCGACCGTGTGGCCCTGTTCGATCTTCGCATGCGCCTTTTGGAGATTGGCCGCGTTGATCGGCTTCATCACCTCGTTGGCCGTCGAAATCAGCTCGCCCTTGTCCACCATTTTTGAAATGGAATTGAGCAACCGCTGCTGCTCCACCATGTCGGTGGTTTGATAGGACGGCCGGGTAAAAACCGTCTCCCAGGCAAAGGTCACACTCTTCGGCTTCAGGGCCGAGATATCGACAGGGTCGCCTTTGGCTTCCTTGATGGAAGCAATGCTCCCCTGGGGCGCGATGACTTTCACCATCGCCGGCCAATGCTGCTCCATGTATCCCAGCACCAGGATATAATCCACTGTCTCGATCCCCTTCGCGGCGAGTTCCTTGTCCAGGGGATTGCGATGATCCACAACGACACTTGCCCCGAGCTTTGTCACCCAGGCGCGGGATTCCTCACTGGAGGCCGTGCCGATGACGCGAAGCTTCGCCACCTTGGCAGCGAGCTGGATCGCCATCGAGCCAACCCCACCGCCGCCGCCAATGATCAGGATCGATTTCCCAGCGTCCTTTCCGTCCGGCGAAATCTTCAACCGGTCGAACAGCGACTCCCATGCGGTGATCCCGGTGAGCGGCAGCGCAGCCGCTTCCCCATAGGATAGGGAGGCTGGCTTCCTGCCGGCCAGCCGCTCGTCCACCAGATGAAACTCACTATCCGCGCCCGGCCGGGTAATGTCGCCGGAGTAAAACACTTGATCTCCGACCTTGTAGTCGTGAACCCCCGGGCCGACTCCAACCACCTCGCCGGAAACATCCCAACCCAGGATGTGAGGGCTTTGATCGATATCCTCTCCGAAAAGCTTATACTGTCCGGATCGGATCTGGGTATCCACAGGATTGACGGAGATCGCCTTAACCGCAACGAGAAGATCCCGATCGCCCGGGACCGGGCGCGGAACCCGCGTATCGACGAAGCTTTCCTCACGATCCACCGGGAGATACGATTTCATGGCAACGGCTTTCATATCCTTCACTTTTGCATCTGCAGGTTTGGCTCCCAGTGAGCTAATCATAACGCTTGAAGCGAATACCGTGAGGCCGAGCAGACTTCTGTTCCGGGCGGCCCGGTTTGATTGATGACGTGTTAATCTCATGATTCAATTGATGAACGTCGTGAAGTAGGACCAACCTCAAAAATCCGCAAGTACGCACAATTCTGTGGTGTAGGTACAGAAAGGATACTATGGTCTCCGCCATGAAGATGAAATGTTCCACTTCTGATTGCCCGGTCGATTTTGCCCTGGGGATGTTTGGCGGGAAATGGAAGGGATCGATCCTCTATCTCCTGCTGAACGGCACGATGCGATTCAATGAACTCAAGAGGATGCTGTTCGATGTGACCCAGCGCATGCTCACGAGACAACTTCGCGAGCTGGAGCAAAGCGGCCTGGTGCACCGTCACGTCTATGCGCAAGTCCCGCCGAAGGTGGAATATTCGTTAACGGAAGCGGGTGAATCTCTCCGGCCTTTGCTCATGGATTTGGCCGTTTGGGGGAGGAAACACACTCCCGCCTCGGAGATCCCTCCCGCGGGCTGACCGCGCCGGTCGCCTCCCCTCCAAAAAAGAACAAGGCCACGCCAGGTTTCCCCGGCGTGGCCTGTCTTTCCTGGATCGATCCTTTGCTCGGATCAGAAGGTTCGCACCACCCGCACGAACAGCTTCGGCTGCCCGGCGATCGGCTGACCGCCTACGGTCTGGCCTGCGAAATTCGCGGTCACCCCGGAGGTTCCGTTGCCGTTGTCGGTGATCGTCGCCGTCACCGTCGACCAGTTCACCAGATCGTTCGACACCTGCACCGCATAGGTGCCGGCATTCGCCGAACTGAAGGTGAAGCTCACCCCCGACGCCGGGCTGCCCGTCGTCGTGAAGCCGGTGATGTTGAACGGAGTCGCCACCGGTGACACCTGCGCCACCAGCGCCAGGCCGGACGGCACCGCCACCGTCGCAGGGCCGTCCGTCGACAGCAGCGGCAGGTTGAACGCCGGCGCCGCCGTCGTCTGCGCGCCGAACACTTCCCAGAAGGAGTTGCCCGTGCCCTGGAACATCAGCGTCTTGATCGTGTAGGTTCCGACCTGCAGATCCACCGCCCCGACGGTGCGGCAGTTCGGCGACGAGACCTCGGTCACCATCATGTTGTTACGACCCGTCACCCCCACCTCTTCCTCGCGCAGCTTCGCATCATTCGGATGGTTGGTGGAGACGATCGATTTGAAGAACGGATTGCCCGGTCCATTGATGATCATGTAGCAGCCGTCGTCACCCTGGTAGCCCAGCTGATATTCACCCGCCACCGTCACCACCAGCTGCCCGGTCGCACGCATCGCGTAGTTGTTGTCAGGACTGGACGTGTTCATCGGGAACGGATTGGAAGGCGAGAAAGAGCCCTCGTTCGTTGCCTGCGGATCCGTGAAGTTCAGATTGTTCCACGTCGTGATCGTGCCATTCGGCACCGGGTCCAGCGCTTCGGTCGCTGAGATCGATGCCTCCGCATCGGCCACCGTGAGGTTGATCGTCATCAGGTCCGGCTGCGAAGTCTCCACCGTCCAGCCCGGGCTGGCGATCTTCGGCACGTTGACCGTGCCGTACGCCGTCGTATCTCCCACCAGCTGCCAGCCGTTCGGTGGCGTGCCGGTCGGCCACTCGCCGGCCGCTGCGGTCAGCTCGTAGTAGTAGCCGCCGGTGTTCTCGAACTGCACGTACTCAAGATCGTAGGTGCCGGCCGGCAGGTCGATGACCGCCCGCGTGCCGCCGTTGTTGTCGGAGAACCACTCGTTCGGGTGCGACATATCGCGGTTGCCGCTGTCCACCACCTGCCGGAAGCTCGGCGTCGCTGTGGCGCCCGCACCCTTGATGCGCAGGAAGAAGCCGTCATCCCCGCGATACTGGAAGGTATAGGTGCCGCCGCTGGTGATGTTGAGGCGGCTCTTCGCCACTGTCACCACGTTGTTGTCATCGGCAGACGTGTTGCCCGGGAAGGCCTGGTCAGGCAGAGCCACGCCACCGCCGGCCGGATTCGTATCCGGATCGGTCGCATTCAGCACCGGGCGCTGCACGTCGATGGTCAGACCATTCGCGTCGGTAGGCAGGCGGGTCGTGCTTTTCAGGAAATCGCTCGCCTGGGTGGCCGAGCCGACGCCCTGCGCATTCAGATACGTGCGGATGCCCCAGTTTCCAGCCGTGCCTGCCACCCCGGGAAGGGTCGGCGAGAAGCGGTCGCGGAAAGGCAACACCGAAGGATCGCCCGGCGTGCCGACCAGCGTCCAGGTATTCGTCTGAAGGTCCGCCGTGAAGGCACCCGGAGCCCAGGCCACCTCGTAGAAGGCCCCGCCGCCGCCGTCGTAGCCCAGGTAGGTGATGTCATACGTCCCGGCCGCATCGAAGTGATACACGCCGTGCATGTTGGAGTCGCCGGTGCCGCCGTCGAAGAACAGCGTCTGGTTGTCTCCCTTGTCGATGCCCGAGCCGTTGTTGTCGCCGTTCGCGGAGGTGAAACGGCCGCCCGAGGGACCCGTCACCCGCATCGCAAAGCCGTCGTCACTGTGCACCGCGAAGGTGTAGTCGCCGGCCGCAGCTACGGTAACCTTCGTTTTTCCGACCACGATGAGCGACTGGTCGCCCAGATCGTCGGTGAGGATCGGAGAGTCATTGTTGAACTGGCCGCAGCTCGTGTCGTTGTTGGTGTCCGGATCGCGCCGGTTGAAGACGGCCGAGGACTCTTCGTCGAAAGCCGGGCTTGCCGCGATCGCGGTCAAGGCGGCCTGGTTGCCTCCCGCACCCACCTTGTATTCGCGGATGCCCCAGGTGCCCACCGTTCCAGCCAGGCCGGCCAGATTGGTCGGCAGCTTGTAGGAGGTCAGCGTTCCGGTGAAAATGTCAGGATCGCCGCCGCTGCTGCGTGGCACCGTCAGGGTGTAGTCGTAGCTCTGGTTCGCGGCGATCGCCGCCGTCACCTTGACCGTCGTGACAATGCCCGTTTTGGTCGCCGTCACCGTCGCCGGCACGTTGGCCCCGCCCGTGGTTAGCGCGATGGTGATGCCGGCCGGATTCACCACGGCACCGCCAATATCCGTCAGCACGATGGTGCCGCCGGTGACGGTCAGCGCCGCCGAGGTCTGCTCCACCGAGGGGCCCGGCAGATCGACCGTGCCATTGAGCACGAAGTTCGTGTATTCCAGCGGACCGGCGCCCACCGTCAGAATCCGGAAGTCCAGCTGGTCGCCGCCCTGGAGGGTGTCTGCCATCAGCGGCACCGTCACATGGGTCGCCGCCGCGCCGCGCACCGCCGTCACCGGCACCTGGCTGGCGATCGTCGTGAAAGGACTGCCGTTCACCGACACCTGCACGCTGTACTGCCGGTCGGAGCCGGCCACAGTCGTCGCACGCCGCGTGTCGAAGGTCAGCGTCGTCGGGTAAATGAACGCGCCAGGGTCCGCCACCGCGCCGAACTGGAAGTAGGAGGCATTCGAAACGCCGACATCCGTGAGCAGCGTCCCAGCCGTCTGGGTCGCATCCACCGTCACGTTGTTCTGGAAACGGGGGCTCGTCGTCGAGGTCCCCGCCGCCGGATTCAGCGTCTGCAGCGCCAGCAGCTGCGCCGCCGTGGTGCCGGAAATCCCGTTGTGGGTCGCCACCGAAACGATGGCCGGATCATAGCTTTTCCCCGCCGCGCCCGGACCGGTCGCAAAGGTGGGAATGGTGTACAAGATATCGCCATAAGCAGGCGTGACGACTATGGCGCATGCGCCGCAGGCGAGCGGAAAGAGCCGCCGCCAGAGTAGAGATTCTGGGTTCATATACTTGGGTTAACGAGGATTCCTGGGTTGGCGGTCAACCTCTTCAAAGTGAGGTGTGACATGGGATGCATGCGACCGAACCCTTGGATAAGGAAATGAGATTCGTGTCAGCAAGCATCATTTCTCGCAATTTTGTCTCTGGTATGTTTACGCCAACCCCTGCGAAAAAATACCAATCCAAACACGTTTATCCAATCAAGTCGCAAGCACACCTCTCCCCAAAAACATGTTAGAGGGGAAACCCCTCCGTATTGAAAGGATCCACCCGATATCTTATCTGCGCGGATCGCGACAAAAGACCCGCCCGGCGCCTCATTGACCACGGCCCGGCCGGTAGCGGCGCATCACCTTCCCCGTCCCGCCGCGGTCAGCGCTGAAAACCCTTACGACTCCACCGGGTGCCCGTTGCGCCGCAGCAGCCACTCCAGCTCCAGGATCGAAATGCGGTGCTCGGACCCGAAAGCCGGCTCCGTGCCGTTGGCCCGCGCGTCCTGCAGGACCTGCGCGAACAGCGCCTGCACCTGCGGGTCCGACTCCGGGAACCACTCCTCACCCTCGATCTGGCACAGCCAGCCGCAGTCGAGCTGCCACTGGAAGACATTCCACTGCGTCCCCGCCGCATCCTGCACCGTCACGCCCTGCGGCTGGCTGCCGGTCCGCACCACCGTGACCTCCGTCTGGTCGGCCAGGCCGGGCGGCAGGGGATCGGCGGGCGAATCGATCGCCCAGCAGCGCTTGCCCAGACGGGCGAAATCTTTGCGGGTTTCCACGCCCGCAGTCTCACCCTCTATCAGATCCCGGTCAAATGGATCGCGCGCGCAATGCTCTGCATCGTGACTGGGGGCTTACCAGCCTCAGATGAAAAGCTCACGACCGCAGTTCGCAAGCTGCAAAGACGGCGCCGCGATCTTCCCGGCGCCCTCTCCCGAATCCCGCTCCTTTAACACCCAGCCAGGCTGCCGGACTCCTCAGCTTATTCCCCTGCCTTCTCCCCCGTGATGCCGTTCTCTTTCGCAAAAGCAGCCGCGGCGGATTCGTCCTTCTTTGACCACTCCACATAGACCGATTTCAACAGCTCCGCCCGCCCCTCACCCGCAGGCAGCGTCAGCGCCCACTGGGCGGCGGTGGCGGGTTCGAAATAAGCCACGTTTTTCGCAAAGGCCCCCACCGCCGCGGATTTGGCCGGCCCATCCTCTTTACCACCCAGCCACGCGGCCGCCGCCTGGTAGTCTTGCATCGACCACCGGTCCATGATCTGACGGGTCTTTTCCGTGTAATCTTCCGCAGGGAAACGGGAGGACATCCAGTCGATCCATTTGCCGCTGTCATCCTTCGTCTGATTCGGATCGATCCGTTCGACAAACACCCTGGCCTCCTCCTCGTTGAGATGAGCGGACTCCAGCCACTGCGCGCTGCCGTCAAATCCCCGGGCCACGCTCTGCTCGGAAAGGCCCGCAAGAGCTCCGAAGCGGGCGGCACTTTTCACCGCGTCGTCGTCGGTGCCCGCCACATAGTCGCGCAGCGCGGCCAGCATCGCCGTCTGCTCTTCCGGTGTTTTGACCGCCCTGGAAATCTGCGCGGTCGCCATCCGGTCCAAACTCAGGCCCAGTTCACCGATCAGGGAAAACGCCAGCTTCGGATCCTGCCTGGCCGCCCCGGCCAGCACCACCGCGCGGGTCTGGCTCGTCAGCACGTCCGCATGATCCTGCGAGTTCTCGCGGATCCAGTCCATCGCCGCCATGGGATCCTCCCCGGCCAGCTTGGTCAGCGCGGTCGCGACGATCTGGGTAGCGGCGCCGTTTTTCCCCAACATGTCGCCGGACGCGACGAACAGCGCCAGGGCCCCGGCGGGGTCGGCATCCGCCATCACCGTCATCGCAAATCCGACGATCCCGGTGCGCAGCTCATCATTCATCTCGGGACTCGCCCGGAGCTCGGCAATGACCACTTTCAATTGGGAGGGGTCCAACTCGAGGATCCCCCCGATCACCTCCGCCACCCGCTTCCCCGTCCCATCGTCCCGCCCCTTCCCGGCCTTCTCCAGCCGCTCCATCTCGACCGCAAAGGCGATCAGCTTCCCGGCGAAGGTGCGCGCCTGATTCTCCCGCTGGGCCTGATCCTCGCGCTGGGATTTGGACGCGCGTGCCAGCTTTCCTGTTGCGGTGGAAGCATCCGTGCCGATGCCAAGTTCGTTGACCTCCGCGGCAAGACTGGCATGCACTGCCTTCGCGGCGGCCAGCCTGGTCTGACCCTGCCAGCCGAACCAGCCCAGACCTACTACCAGGAGTGCCGTAATAAGGAGCGAAAGCTTCATGAGAGGAGCGGGGGTCAGGACTCAGTTCTTCTTCGTGGCGCGGGCCCGCAGGATCGCGCCCACCTTCTCCCTCTGCACCGGGTCGGCGATCCGGTCCAGCAGAGGAATCGCCGCGTCCGGATTCTCCTGGGCGCCGCTGCTTTTCAGAAAAGCGATCATCAGCTCGTCATTGCCGCTTTCCCCGGCATAGCGCAGCGCCAGCCCGGACTTCTCCTCGAAGTTGCCCGCCGTGGCCCCGTCGCCCAGCGCCTCGCCGGTGATCCGATTCACGATTTCCGGCACCTGCTGGAGACCCCACGCCCGCACTTCATCGATCTTGGCCGCATCCGGAGAAAGCCCGTTCAGGCGGCTGTTCAGCTGGCTCTGGAAAGCGCCCGCCACGATGGCGGCCCGCTCCTTTTCCGAGGGATTCATCTGGCTCAGAAGCTCGGTCGTCTTGTCGAGACCCTGACGCGAAATCCATGAACCCGCCGCGCTCAGGGTCACCTCCATCTGCCCGGGGGGAACGGTGGACCGGATGGCGTCAATGTAGGCCTTTTCCGTGCCGGGTTTCATCTCCCTGAACAGATCGCTGAAGGTCTCCGCACGCTGGTCTTCCGGCAGCGTCCTGATCCTCGCCACCGCCGCCGCCTGGCTTGTCGGCATCAGCAGGGAAATCAGGCTGGTCTCGAACTGGAGCCGGAACGGGACCCGGCCATCGAGGGATTTGCTCGCAAACGCCCCGGCCGCCACCTGCCCGTCCAGCCAGACAGCGGCGGCGGAGACATCTTCGTCCGCCCATTTCCGGAAGGCGGTGGTGATCTGCCGGTTCATCCTCTCTTCCCCGGCCCGCTTGCCCAGACGCTCGACGACCCGGCGCGGGCTCTTCTCCGCCAATGCGTCGATCACCAGCGCCTCCAGTTGCAACCGCTCCCCGTCAGAGATCTCCAGTGCCGAGATCTCATCCAGTTGTGCTTCGATCTCTCCCACCGTCATGCTTGAGAGCCTCTTCTGCATCTCGATTGCCAGGCGCATGGTTCCCACCTCTCCGGATTGAATCCTGGCGAACTCCAGGACCTTCTTCCAATCGATCTTCTTGCCCTGAAAGGCGGACTGGAGATCGCGCGAGCCGCGGGCCGGAGAATGAATCTCCGTATTCGCCGCCCCCGTGCGGTGGGCGGCTTCGATCGAACCGCGCATCTGTTCAGACTCCCGCTCCAGCGTCCCGAGCTGCCGGTACTGGAAACCGATCCAGGAGCCGCCGGCGATCAGCACGGCCAGCGGCGGCAGGACATGGAGGACTTTCATGAAATGATGGAGGAATTCCCCTCACTTACCGCTTCTCTCTGAAGGTTCGAAAGGGCCGGCGGCATCGGGTTCTTCCTGTGGCACCAAGCTGAGGTCGACGCCTTTTGCGGCAAGCCCCTGACTGATGCTCTTGATGTAGGGGCTGTCGCCATACTGGGTAAGATAGTTCTTCACCTCCACCGGGTTTTGCTGACTCCAGGTGGCGAAGCTGGAAACGGCCTGCTCAACCGGCCATTTTTCGGCCAGCGCGTCGATGAACCCGCGAGTCCCCTGGGTGGCCGTGCGGGCTTCCGCGCTGGCTTCGGTGAAGCGGCCCAACTGATCGATCCCCCCGATGGAATTTTTAGAAAGCGTGGCCCAGGCGTCGGCCGCCTTGTCGTAGGGGAGTTCGCCGAGGCGCCAACTGATACCGTTCAGCGCACTGTTGGCGGCGATATTGTTCTCACCCGTCGGGGGAAATGAAACGAGCCAGTTGACGGTGGCCTCGATGCCCGAGCTGGAGAGGATCTCATCGGCCGCGTTGCCGGTCGCCCGCACGCGATCATTCATCGACAGGGGATGATCGAGCAGATACCGGGTGGCGGCATCCCGGTCGACATTGACCCAGCCCTGGATCACGGCGTCAAAGCTGAAGCTGGCCCCGGGAACCTCGGGATGGTCCTTGATCCAGGTTAGAGCCGACTGCGGATCGTTCCTGGACCAGCCGGCGATGATGTTGCGCAGATCGCGCGGCGGCAGGCGCATCGGCTGCTCATTCATCAGCGCGTCCAGGGCGCCTGCGCCGTCGATCTGGCCCCAGCGGTTGGCAAAGGGGGCATACTCGCCGAAGGTTTGTCCGTCCCGGTGGAATTCCAGGAAGAGATTGTGAACCGCCAGCGCATCTTCGGGACGCATAAGATCCAGGAGAATGGCGAAATCCCGGTTGCGCCGGGTGGGGTCGTTGTCGGAGAGGGTCGTCCGCATCGCCGTCAGCAGCTTTTTGTTCACCGCCCCCTTGGGCTCCCCCGCGATTTCGTCCAGGGAAGCAAACAGCTGCGCGCTGCGGGCGGTGGGTAACAGCGCGGCGATCGAAGAGCCTCGGGCCTCCCGGCGGGCGCTTGGCCGGCCTGAGGCATCGGCGGTCCCTGCCGGACTCGCCTCATGGGACCTGGTGGCGCTTTGATAGATTCCCCAACCCCAGCCGGCGGCAGCAAGGATGGCTAACGCGGGAATCGCGAGATTGGGTTTTCCACTCATACTTCCGGCTAACGATTTCATGTCACAAAGTCAACTCACGACGAGGGCTGGAGCGGCATCCTGCAAAGTGCCGGTTACCGCCTTCAACCGCCCGGCCCGCCATAGCGCCAGACGAGATAAAGATAACCACTGAGCGGCAGGCCCAGCGCGCCGAGCGTCAGCACCACGGCCAGGTAAGTCCTCCAGTCGCGGTCCGCCCGCAGGCAGGCCCGGACGATGCTCGTGACGGAGACCACGCCCAGCACCCCATGGACCCAGCACAAAGCCATCAGGATCGCCCGGTCCTCCTCCCCATCGGTGTGGTAGGCGCGACGGTCTCCGGTCAGGACGATCACCATCGGCAACGCCAGCAGGTTCGCAACGATGTTCAGGCAAAAAGCGACTCTCATGAAAAATGCCCGGCACTCCCGGCACCCGCAATCGTCTGCCATCCCCGCCGCCTCCCGCCAAACCCCCAAGTATGAAATTCCCATGAAGCCGCCGCATTTCTCCGCCCATCAGCCCCCATTTATCACCTCCCCTCTAATTGATTTGGCCATCCCCCACCCAGCCTCGCTAGAGTTGTCGAAAACGTTTCAACCGATTGCTTGTTTCTCTCGAAAGAGCTCGCCGCCCCGGCCGGTATGGCAGGATTGCTCCTCCCGCCCGGCCATCCGGTCGCCGACCTTCCCCCTCGTTACCCACCCCTCCCTATTATCCGGCCCGCGCAAAAACCCAGCTTGCGGCGGCCGCCCCAGCCCGCGCCCATGAAATTCCCATCGCCGTTGCCGCCCTTCCTGCCGCTGCTCCTCCTCCTCGCCACCACCGCCATCTCCCCGCTTTCCGCCACGCCGCTGATCAGCGAGTTCATGGGGAAGAACAAGACCACTATCGCCGATGAAGACGGCGCCTATTCCGACTGGGTCGAGATCTACAATCCCGACCCGGCAGCCGTCTCGCTGAACCAGTGGTACCTCACCGACAGTGCCGGCAACCTGAAGAAATGGCGCTTCCCCGACGTCACCCTCGGCCCTGGCGAGTTCATGCTCGTCTGGTGCTCCGGCAAGAACCGTCGCGTCCCCGGCGCCCCGCTCCACACCAGCTTCTCGCTCGATGGCGATGGCGAGTACCTCGCCCTGGTGAAACCCGACGGCGCCACCGTCGTCCAGGATTTCGCGCCGAAGTTCCCCGCCCAGGGCGACGACCAGTCCTACGGCCTCCTCTTCACCACCACCACCCTGCTCCCCCAGGGTGCCCCCGGCCGCTACCAGGTCCCCACCGCCACCGACCCCGCCGGAACCACCTGGCTCGCCGCCGGCTACAATGACAGCGCCTGGGCCAGCGGTCCCACCGGCTTCGGCTACGGCCTGCTGGTCCCCGGCATCACCCTGAAGCAGTCCTTCAAAAACGGCGGCATCAGCGGCAATGCCGACTGCGATGACCTGCTGGCCCGCGCCGACAACGACCCACTGGTGCTCAGAACCGCCACCGCCGTGTTCCCCGTGGTCAACACTCTCGGTGACGGTCCGGAGGTCCACTTCGCCAGCAGCAACCC
>JAQGPE010000392.1 GCA_028293225.1 Akkermansiaceae bacterium
CGACCTACGTCATCAACCCGGTCAGCAACGTCCTGGCAGGCCTGTCGGTGTCGGCTTCCTCCGGCAACTTCACGCTTGAGAACTCAGGCGGCCTCGGTGTCCTGACCGACGGTCTCTACGGCACCCTCAACAATGACGGCGGCCCGACCGCCACCCACCCGGCCCTCGCCACCTTTGGCGGCCTCGGCGGTACCGGCACCACCCTGACCTACACCCTGTCCACCGCCACGATCCTTTCCTCGATCGTCATCTACGGCGGCTGGAACGATGCCGGCCGCGATCAGGCCAAGTACACGGTCCAGGGCTCCACCGACGGCGGCTTGAACTACTTCAACATCGGCAACGTGGACTTCAACCCGGCGATCGGGAACGGTGTGCAGTCGGCGACCCGCATCACTTTCACCGACAACGCCGGCAATCTCGCCGGGGGCGTCGCGCTGACCAACATCAAGCTCAACGCCGACTCCAGCGTGGAGAACGGTTACGCCGGTCTGGCCGAGGTGGCCGCCTATGCCGCTGTGCCGGAAGCCAGCACCTCCGCGCTGCTCGGCGCCTGCGGGGCCCTGGCCCTGCTGCGCCGCCGCCGTAGCGCCTGAAAAAGGATCCCCTTGGGCAGGCCGGATCGATGGAACCTTCCCGCCGATTCCGCCGTCCGAGCTTTCTCCAGCCGCCGTCTCTCACCGGGACGGCGGCTTTTTCGTCAAATCTTGTCCCTTTGTGGATTTCGGGTAGCCTGCTCCGAGCTGGTCAGCCGGCTATGTTCATGACTTGGAGATTCACCGAAGCCAGAGCCCGTCTGAGCGAACTTTTCCGGCTCGCTCATGCTGAAGGAGCCCAACACATCAACCGTCGCGGAGAGACCGTGGTGGTCTTGACCGAGGCGGAATACGAGCGCCTGCGCGGCGTGAGGCCATCCTTCAAGGAGCACCTGCTTTCCGGCGCTTCATGGGAGGGGCTTGATCTCAGACGTGATCGCAGCCCCATGCGAACGGAGGTAGAAGCTCCCCTTCCCTGAGGACGCCCACCTTGAAATCCGTTGATCCGGAAATCCGCTAATCGGTGATCCCCGGCGAACCCATCCGGTAGCCTCGCCCTACCGGACGGTCTCAAACCTTCGCGCCCTTGGCGTCTTGGCGTTTCAATCTCCGCCTTTCCCCCGCCTGCCCCACGGGAACGCAGAATGCGGTTGCTCCGGACGGCTCCCGCTCTTTTATAGTAGAGTGATGGAGCGGCACGATGAGGAACCAGGGGCATGCGACGCCGAGCGTCTCGTCCTCGCCCTGAAAGCCTCCAATGAGGGGATCTGGGACTGGTGGGTCGGCAAGCCGGGGATTTACTACTCCCGCCGGATCCTGGAATTCCTGGAATGCGGGGAAGACCGCGCGCCGAATCTTTTCCTGGAGCCCTACAGCTCCGTCCATCTCGAGGACCGCCACCGCTTCGCCGCCTCCGTGGCGAATGCCACCGAGCGCAGCGGCGCCGACCTGCTGTCGATCGACTGCCGCGTCCAGGCCGGCAGCGGCCACTGGCGCTGGATCCGCATCCGCGGCACGGTGGTGCGCGACCGCGAGGGCGAGGCGACCCGGATCGCGGGCTCGATGATCGACATTTCCCTGCGCAAGGAGGCGGAGGCCCAGGTCGACGAGGAGCGCCACCTGCTGCGGACCCTGATCGACCACGTGCCGCTGCAGGTCTACTTCAAGGACCGCACCTCGCGCTTCGTGCTGGCCAACCGCCAGATGGCCAACTGGATGGGCCTGAAGGAGCCCGGCGAGCTGCTCGGCAAGCACGACCAGGATTTTTTCGCCAGCGAGCACCTGGCCCAGGCGCAGGCCGATGAGCAGCGGATCATGGACTGCCGCGAGCCGGTGAATTCCAAGCTGGAGCGCGAGACCTGGCGCGGCGGCGAGGACACCTGGGTGCTGACCTCCAAGTTCCCGTGGGTCGACCGCACCGGCGAGGTCAAGGGCACCTTTGGCGTTTCCAGCGATGTGACGGAGCTGGTCAAAGCGCAGCGCGAGGCGACCTCGCTGGCCAGCGAACTCCAGCAGCGCAACAAGGTCTATGAGGAGGAGCTGCAGCTGGCCCGGGAAATCCAGCAGGCCCTGGCCGGGTCGCAATTTCCGGAGGTCGGCCGCCATGGCCGCGGCCTGCGCTTCGCCGCCCGCTACCTGCCGATTTCCGGCCTGGCCGGGGACTTCTTCGAGATCCTGCGCATCACCGACCAGTCGGCCGGGCTGCTGATCGTCGATGTGATGGGCCACGGCATCCGCTCCGCGCTGGTGGTGGCGATGCTGCGCGGCCTGCTGGAAAAGCAGCGCCGCAGCGCCGCCGATCCCTCGGCCTTCCTGCGCGGGCTCAACACCGGCCTGGCCTCGATCCTGGAGCGCGCCAATGCGACGCTCTTCGCCACCGCCTTCTACGCGGTCGCCGACCTGGCCACCGGCACCCTGCGCTACGCCTGCGCCGGCCACCCGGGCGCGGTGGCGGTCAGTTCCCAGGGCACGGTCCGCCAGTTGGCCTCCCAGCGCGGGGAGCGCGGCCCCGGCCTGGGCCTGATCCCGAAAGCCGAGTTCCCCGCCGGGGAAATCCCGCTCGACCAGGCCAAGCGGCTGCTGCTTTTCACCGATGGCATCCTGGAAGCGGAAAACGGAGACGGCGAACCCTTCCTGGAGAACCGCCTGATGGAGGTGGTCGGCCAGCATGCGAAGGGGTCGCTGGAGGACATGATGGACGCCCTGCTGGATACGGTCCTGGGCTACTCCGAGCACCACCATTTCGACGACGATGTCTGCCTGCTGGGCATGGAAGTCGCCGGGGTGCCCGCGGAGCTCAGTGTGCGGCCGCTGATCCCGTAAGGGTCACGTGCCGGTGGTGACCACCGCCGAGTAGCTCTTAGTCATGCCGAGCATCTTTTCCCGCTCGATGGTGCAGCCGGGGAACAGCTCCAGCATTTCGCGCTTGGTCAGGAGACGCAGCTCGTTGAGGTACTCCTCGACCCGCTCCGGGCTGGGCCGGGTCATGAGGCCCCAAACGGTAGCGTGGCGATAGAGGCGGCGCTGGAGGGCCTTTGGCA
>JAQGPE010000407.1 GCA_028293225.1 Akkermansiaceae bacterium
CATACGGATACGTGTTCACCAGGGACGGATCGGCTTCCACCGCCGGATTGCCTTCCACGATTTCACCGGAGACCGGCGCGTAGATGTCGCTGGCAGCCTTCACGGACTCGACCACGGCGGTCGGATCACCCACGTCGACGGTCTTGCCGACCGGCGGCAACTCGACGAATACGACATCAGTCAGTTCTTCCTGAGCGTGATCGGAGATCCCGACCGTGGCGATGTCGCCTTCAAGGAGAACCCACTCGTGGGACGAATTGTAGCGGAGGTTTTGTGGAACGTTCATCGGGTGCGGGTTGTTTATGCTTTTTGCGTGGCAGGCTTGTAAAACGGTTTCTTCACGACCTTGGCCGGGAACAGGCGGCCGCGGACATCGATCTGCAGCGGCGTGCCCAGCTTGGTCAGCGCCGCCGGCAGGTAGGCCATGCCGATGCCCTTGCCGGTGCTCGGGGAAAGAACGCCACTGCTGAGTTCCGAGACCACTTCACCGGCTTCATTGAGCACCGGATAGTGCGCCCGCGGCGGCGCTCCCTTGTCGGTGTATTCGATCGCCACCAGCTTCTCGAGAGGCCCTTCGAGCTTCTCCTTCACCAGGGTCTCACGGCCGATGAAATCGCCCTTCTCCAGATCGACGAAAAAGCCCAGCCCCGCCGCGATCGGCGTCTTGGTCGGAGAAAGATCGTTTCCATTCAGCGGATAGCACATCTCCAGGCGCAGCGTGTCGCGCGCGCCGAGACCGCAGGGCTTGACCCCGGCCTCGACGAAGGCCTGGAACCACTTCTCCCCTTCCCCGGCCGGACAGAAAAACTCATAGCCGTCCTCGCCGGTGTAGCCGGTGCGGCAGGCCACCGCGTCGCCGCCAGCGACGGCAAAGCGGACGATCCCATTGCGCGGCGGCAGCACCTGGTCCGGGAAAATTTTGGCGAACACCGCGGCCGACTCCGGCCCCTGGATCGCCATTCCGGCCCAGGCGGCGCTCTCGTTTTTCAGGCTCACGTCGCCGGAGAGGTGCTTCTCCATCCAGGCAAAATCGACGTCGATCATCGAGGCGTTCACCACCAGGAAAAAGCCGGTCTCGCTGACGCGGTAGACGATCAGGTCGTCGATCACCCCGCCGTCCTCGTTCAAAAGAAAGCTGTACTGGCCCTGGCCCGGGTTCAGCTTGGCCACATTGTTCGCCAGCGTCTTGTTCAACCACGCGAGAGCATCGGCGCCGTCCACGATGAACTGGCCCATGTGGGAAATGTCGAAGATCCCGGCCGTGGAACGCACGGCTCCATGCTCATCCATGATCGAGGTGTACTGAACAGGCATGTTCCACCCGGCGAACGGCACCATGCGGGCGCCGAGACGGAGGTGGAGCGGTTCCAACGGGGTGCTTTGCGTGGTGCTCACAGCGCGCAAGCCTGTGGAGCCGCACGACGGTTGCCAAATGCCAAATTCCGCCCCAGGCAGATTTGCCCGCGAGAGCTACTTCGCCGGCGGACGCTTCACCTTCTTGTCGTAGGTCGCGTTCATGACATCCATGGCGTGGGACATCCGGTCGGTCCGGTCGCCGCGCGGCTTGTCGTCCAGCTCCTGCTTCAGTTTCATGTAGTCGGCGAACTGGCCGCTCAGATTGCGGGCGCGGCTGATTTCGAAATAGTCCATGTAGTCGCGCGCCCGCTCCGCCCGCTGCTTGCGGATCTGGCGCTCGTCCTTCAACTCCACCAGTTGCTGCTCGATCTTCTTGGTGTTGCCTTTCGCCAGGTCCTTCAGGATCTGCTGATACTCGGCAAGCGCATCACGGTAGGAAGGAAAGCAGCGATAGCTCAGCCGGATCAGCCCTTCCTGGGCCACCCGCACGGCACCGGCCCGCTCCGCATCCTTGAGCGCCGCGACTTCCTTCCAGGCATCGATCCCGCGCACCACGGCGTTGCCGTCCTTGTCGCGGAAATGCAGCTTCAGCGCATCCTCGAGACCGCTCTCCGTGGCCGCCACCGACATCGACTCGGTCAGCTTCGGCTGCGAGATCTGCGCCAGCGTGAGCTGAACCCATTTCGCCAGGCTCTTTTCCGAAAGATTGAGGTCCGGGAAATGACGGCGCATCAAAACAGGCGTCTCACCCGCGTTGCGGGCCGCTTCGCCGATGAAGGTCCGGAACGCCTCGTGGCCCTTCGGCTGACCCAGCAGGGCCATCGCGGTGGCTCCGGACAGCGCGCGGAAGGACATCTGCGAGCTCGGGTCGAGAGCCTTCCAGTGCTCCTCGTCCATTTCGAAAAGCTCCTCCATGGAGAAGCCGCCACCCGACTTCAACACGCCCTGGTAGAGCTGCCAGTCGCCGTGGTCCTCCTTCCACACCTTGGCTTCGCGCAGGCCTTCCACCAGCCATGGCCGGACCACCAGCGGGCCATCCAGATCGGCCGGCTTCACGCCACGCAGCGATCGCTCATAGAGAAGAAGCGCCAGGGTCGCGTGGTCCAGTTCGTCAGTATCGATGCCACGGGCGAGATCGATCCGCATGCCGAGCAGGAAGCCGTCATCGGTATAGCGGAGATCATAGGAAATGCGCGGCTCCTTCGGCGGATCGCCCGGCTTTCCCTCCAGCACCACATTGATCGGGATCATCGGCGGCGGCGCCGTTTCGCCTCTGGGAGTCTTCACCGGCTCGTCGCTCTCTTCCAGCAGCCCCTGCAGGGACGCCCGGGATTCCTCCAGCAGCAGCGCCAGCGAACTCCGCTGGGCCAGCTCACCGCCGCTGACCTGGAACTGTCCGGAGCGGCTGCGCACCTTGCTGCCGGCTTCAGGGCCCGGCCCGGGCGCGGGCTGGATGACCACCGGCGGCAGATCAGGCAGCGGCGCCGGATCCTCCGCCCGGACCACCGGGATCAGGCACAGACAGGTGAAAGCGCCAAGCAGCAGGCGGGATCGTGGAGTCATGATCAGAATTTCCCCAAAGGTTTTTCATCCCCCTCCTCGCGGGGGTCGAGTTGCACGTTGCCGTTCTTCAGATTCACCCGCGGCATGTCCGCGACGCCGGCTGAAATCTCCTGGTCCAGGGCTTTGGCGAGATTCCGGTAGGCGGGCAGCACCAGCACCAGGAAGCCCTGCGGAACCTCCAGCTTTCCAAAACGCCCGCCGCGCTTCAGCCGCGGAAAGTCCTTAAAATATTCGCCGCCATCCATGATCACTTCGCGCGAGGTCCGCCCCGTCACTTCACGGACCGCCTCGACGTGCAGATACATGGAGACCGTGAAGGGATGGCCGAAAATGGAGCGCTCCATGACCACCTCGGCGCGCTCCTTGGTGATCCGCACCACCACGCTCTCCAGCTTCACGAAATTGCTCAGGAACCCGCCCTGCTTCAGCACCAGGCGCTCCTTGAGATAGAGATTGATGTCCTCCTCGTTCAGGTTGACCGCATAGCTGCCTTCCTGGGATTTCTTCAGCACCGCCATCAGGTCGCCCGCCCTCTTGCCCGCCGCCGCCGGTCCGCGGCCCTTGATGTCGCTGAGATCCTGCGGCTGGAAGATCATCCACACGCACCAGCCCAGACCCGCCACACCGGCCAGCGTGAAAAGCGCCACGAGTTTCCTCAGGCACCCGCCGCGCTTCTTTTCCGGTTTTTCATCAGCCATGCCGATGGCTTTAGCAAAGCGGCCGCGGGATGGGAAGCACGGCGCATGACCATCGGAAATACGGAATAAAAACGCGCCAGGCTTCGGCCACTATCTCTTTTACAGTCAATCCGGCCGCTGCCAGATTGCCGGGCGATGAAGATGACCCGACTGATCCTCGCCACCTCCTTCGCGCTGGTCGCCAGCGCCCTCGCCGCCGAACCCTACGCCGGCAAATTCGTCCACACCTTCAAGGACGGCTCCACCTACGACGTGACCGTCCAGGAAGACGGCAAACTCACCTGGGAATGCACCGCCGGCGAGGCCAAGGGGAACAAAGGCGAAGGCGCCCCCGATCTCTTCAAGGTCGCCGATGACACCTACTTCATCACCTGGGTGGAAAAATCCGGCACGGTCATCTCCGACGTGATCAACTTCAAGGCCATGACCATCTACTCGACCATCGTCATCGACGGAAAGCGCTACGTCGCCACCGGGAAGATCGAGCGCAAGCCCTGAGAAACAGCAGCTCGAAGCGAGACCGCCCCGCTCACGACGAAGCACCACCGGAGGGCGCGGACGGCGGCGGTGAGGCCGCCGGGGTCGAGCTGCCGGAATCCGCCTTGGAGCTCTCCCCCTCCTTCTTCGCGCCCTTCTGATAAGAGTCCGAGCGGTAGTCGGTCTGGTAAAAGCCAGAGCCCTTGAAAATGATCCCGGCCCCGGTGCCGAGCAGACGGCGGACCTTGCCGTCGCAACCTTCCACCGGACAATCCTCCAGCTTCGCGTCGTTCATGCTCTGAAAGACCTCAAATCGGTGGCCGCAGGTCTGGCAGACGTAGTCGTAGTTCGGCATAGCTTCTGCCGTCTCCATACCACGCGCTGACCCCGGCGCAAGCCCCGTCCCGATCGACAGGAGATCCACGCCCCCCGGCTACTTCTTCGCAGCCGGGATCTTCATGCCCTTCAGATCGATCTTCAGCAGGTCGCCGTTCTTCGCGGCGTAGAGGATTTCCCTCTTCTCATCGACCCAGATCGTGGCGGCGTTGAGACTGAGCCCCTTCACCTGCCAGACCGGCTGGAAGAGCAGGGTCTGGCCATTCAGCCTGCCGACCAGCGTCCCGTCGTCCGCCAGATCCGCGTCCACGCCGCCCCACATTTCATCGCGCGTCCCCGCGGGCTGGGCGGCCTCATAGCCCGGGAAGGCCCGGTAGTCGCCCGCCAAAGGCTCGCTTTCGCCGGTGACCGGATCAAGCAGGCAATACTCCTGCCGGGTCTCAGGATCCTTGCCCGGGACCGGCACGGAAACCGGCCACACGAGGAGAAATTTCTTCCGTGGAGTGAGGTAGGCGACGGCCTTGAGACCGTCCGCCGCCGCCAGATCCACCGGGAAGACTTCCTTGGTCTCAAGGTTGATCCGCACGATCCCCTTCGGCTTGGCCGCCACACACCATTTACCATCCGGCGACACCAGTTCATCCGTGAAAGACCCCGCCGCGAGAAACTCCGGCACCGCGTCCTTCCGCATCAGCCACAATCCTTTCCGCTCACGCAGGTCCCCGCCGAACACCGCGCCGCCGCCTTGCTTGTCCTGCCATGAAGACAGCCCGCTGTCGGTGGTGAAATCAGGAGGCAGTTTGGCCACCAGTGCGGGCCGTGACCAGTCCTCCGATCCCGGAGCCGCCGGACCCAGTTCCTTCTTTTTGAGATCCACCCGGAAACGTCCGGTCCTGATGGCGTCGCGGGCCGTGACCTGCAACTCGTCACCCGTCCTCCAGACATCCAGGATATTCGAGACCTCCTCC
>JAQGPE010000415.1 GCA_028293225.1 Akkermansiaceae bacterium
GCGCTTCGTCATGCGGACCGGCGCCTCGATGTTGAGGCGGATCATCGAGATGTCCTGCTCGACGGGCAGCTCCCAGGATTTCCCCCAGAAGCCATGGCCCGCGTTGTTCGCCAGGATGTGGATCTCGATGCCGCTCTGGGAAAGTTCGTCGTAGATCTCATCGACCGCAGTGGGCTCTTCGAGATTCCTGGCAATGGTGTGGGCGGTGACGCCGTAGGAACTCTCCAGCTCCGCGGCGAGCCGATCGAGTTCCCCGGCATCCGGAGCGACCAAAACAACGGGGTGGCCGTGCTTGGCGAACTGATGGGCGAGATAGAGACCGATGCCGCTGGTGCAGCCGGTGATGAGGGCGATTTCTTCTTTCATGGCTAGGCGCTGTTTTCGCAATGCCCGTACCATCTCGAAAATCCCCTCCCATAAGCCTCAAAGGACGGCGGAAGCAGTCCGTCCATGCAAATCCCGGCCCTCGCCGTGCAGGACGCATCTCCGCAACAGCGAAAAGGACCGCCCCCGGGGGGAGGCGGTCCCTTAACCTATAACCCATGAAATTCGTTCAGCGGCGCTGGCGGCGGAAGAACATTGCCGCGCCGAGAAGCCCGAGAAGCGCGGAGCCCGTTTCGGGGACGCCCGTGACATCGCCCCAGCTCTGGCCGAAGCGGATGGCATCGACTTCACCGGCGTTGTTGCCGCTGTTGCCGTTCAGCCACAGGACCAGATTGTTCGCGACCATCGAGGTGTTGAAGCTGTCGCTGGCGGTCCAGGTGACCAGGGACGGATCGCTCTCGATGGTACTACCGACCCCGTAGCGCTTGATGTCGATGAGATCCGCGCCGGTGGTGCTGATGGTGATGCGGCCGACCAGCAGAGCCGGGCCATTGATACTTCCTGATGCCTCGTGGTTGCGGACTCCATACGGTCCGCTATCGGCGCCGAGAGTTCCGTAGCTGACATAGGCGGCATTTCCCGCGTCGTTGACCTGGGTGGAAAGCGTGCGCGCATTGTTCCAGGTCAGGCCGGCGCCGATGAACTCCGATGAGCCGCTCGCTCCGGAGGCCAGGCCAATGCCCATCGCGGTGTCGCCGCTGTTGTTCAGGATGACGCTGAAGTAGACGGTCTGTGCGACCGCGAAGTTGATCGGAGCAGCCAGCGGGCGGGTGGCGTAGATGGCGGGATCGTAGTTGCCGCCGGTGTTGTTCCAGACGCCGCCTTTCACGCCGTTGCTGGCAGGCAGGCCGGGAAGGCCGGCGCCGCTGTCGAAATTGCCGGCGGTGTAGATGCCGGTGTTGACGTTGGTCGCCCAGTTACCGGTCAGGCCGATGCTGGTGGCGGTGTCGCCCTTGCCATTGATACTGGAGTCGGAGCTGGTGATGCCGTCGAAGAGTTCCTGAACGACGACAGCGCCCGAGGACGATCCGACAAGCAGCAGGCCGAAGCCGGCGGTTGCGAGAATGCGGGAGGATGGGAGGCTTTTCATGGTGGGATTTTTGTTTCCGGCTGGAAGTCTCGAAAAAGGGGAGCCAGAGCCTGGGAAAATAAGAACAAGCTCTGTGGCTGCCTAGCTCCCCAAGTGGGCAGTCTTTTTGACGAACCCAGTCCTTCAGCGGTTGGCATTCAGCCGGGCGAAGAGGCGTGAACCATTGGCGAGAGCCTGCGGGATTTTCACCACCACGCGGTCGACGCCGGTGCCGTAGAAATCATCCGTCGCCACGACCGAGACGCCATTCACTCCATCCTGCGCCTTGGTCCAACCGGTGAGGTCGGAGCCGTATTCGACGAAAGGCAGCGGGTCCGCGTTGGCGATGTCGGCGCGGTGAAAGGTGAACTCGAAATTTCCGGAGACCACCGCTCCTGCCGGGAGCTTGCTCCGGTCATTGACCGTGATGGGACTGCTGCCGGTGATGAACTCGATCGCGTTGGGAATCCCGTCGTGATCCGGATCGGCGGCGGGCAGGGCGTCGGCGCCGGTCAGGTTGTTCGGTGCGCCGGTCGCCCACGCCGTGAAGGGATCGTTCGTGGCGGAGGCGCCGGTGACATCGGCCCAGGTGGTGCCGACGCGGATGGCATCGAGCTCACCGGCGAGATTGCCGCTGACGCCATTGATCCACAGCAGCAGCTGGGTCGCGGTGATCGAGGTATCCACGCTATCGCTGACCGACCAGGTGACCAGCGAGGGATCGCTTTCGATGGTGTCGCCGATGCCGTAGCGCTTGATGTCGATCTTGTCCGGCTCGGTCGAGCTGATGGTCAGCCGCACCACCACCAGGGCCGCGCCGTTGACGCTGTTCATCGGCTCATGCTGGCGGACGCCGTAGGGGCCGTTGTCCACATCGAGCAGCCCGTAGCACGCGTAGGCGGCATTGCCGGAATCCAGCTCACCGGTGTCGATCGCACGGGCATTGTTCCAGCTCAGCCCGGCGCCGACGAAATCCAGCGTCTCGGCGTCGAACCCGACCGAGAAGCCGATGCCCATCGCCACGTCCCCGCTATTGTCGGCGATGAAGCTGTAGTAGAGAACCTGGTCCCTGGAGAAATCGATCGGCGTGGCCAGCGGCCGGAAGGCGTAGATGTTGGTGTCGTAGGCCGCGGTTTTGTTCCAGACTCCGCCGAGAACGCCGCCGTTTGACGGCAGGCCGGGCAGACCCGCGCCGGAGTTGAAATTGCTGGCCGTGAAGATGCCCTGGCTGCCGATGGTGGTCCAGGTGCCGGTGAGGCCGATGGTGGTGGTCGTGTCGCCCTTGCCATCGAGACTGCCGTCGGTGCCGGGAGGATCTCCGGCGATGGCGTCAAAGAGTTCCTGAATGACGATGGCGCCGGAGGAAGCGGCAGAGGAGGCCAGCAACAGGCCGAAACTGAGAGCGGTGAACTTCCGGAAGGGAGACTGGGGAATGATCATGGTTTTTGCTCTGGTGGGTCGGTTAGATTAGCCAGAGCCTATGAAACTAGGCAGATGGCAAAGGCTGCCTAGCTCCC
>JAQGPE010000434.1 GCA_028293225.1 Akkermansiaceae bacterium
CTTCAAATCGCCCTCAAAAGCTCCAGCGATGTGGCTCGGGGATTGGCATCCTTGCCTTCGAACGATGCAGACACCAGTAAGGCGATAAGAGATTTCTGGGACGCTTGCGTGGCCCAGCTATCACTGTCCGGTGAAAAGGATGCGATTCCCGCCTTCGTGAAAATCATCGAGAGCTGGCGGCCGCGGTCTGATGGGCTGGCCCCCTGAGTCAGGGTGCGGACCTTTCGGCGTCAGCATCCGGCTCGATCTCTTCGCCCTGGCTGTTCGCCCAAACCTGGGTGAACTCGGCACCGAATAGAAGGATGATCGACGAGTAGTAGATCCAGAGCAAAACCAGGGCGAGAGACCCCGCCGTGCCGTAGCTCGATGCGGTGGCTTCTCGTCCCAGGTACCAACCGATGGCCGCCTTGCCAGCAACGAAAAGGGCGGTCGTGAAAATCGCGCCCACCCATACGTGACGCCAACGTATCCGTGCGTCCGGAAGAACTTTGAAGATGGCGGCAAAGAGAACCACGATCACACCGAACGAGATGATCGTGCTGATGATTTCCCATACTTGAGGAGGGAGACTGGCGATGCTTCCGGCCCACTTGCTGACCCCTTGCAGGGCAGCGCTCAGCACCATCGAGGTGAGGAGAAGGAACCCGGTCCCGAGCACCATGGAGAACGAGAGGAACCTGTCTTTCACCAGCCCCATGATTCCCCTCCCCGCCTTGTGTTTCACGCCCCAGACAGTATTCAGGGCATCCTGAAGCTGGCCGAACAATCCACCCGCACCGAATACCAGCATTACCACCCCAGCCACGGAGACCCAGACGTTGGTTTCAGGTTTTCGCGCGTTTGCCACCATGTCCTGCACGGCAAAGGCGCCGCTGGCTCCGAGGCTGTGTTTCAGCTGGTCGTCCAACTGCCCGCGCACAGCCTCCTCGCCTATGAACGCCCCTGCCACCGCGACGCAGATCACCAGCAACGGAGCCAGCGAGAATACGGAGTAATAAGCCAGAGCCGCACTCAAGCGCAGGGCGTCGTCTTCAAGGAACTCGGTGACCGTCTGCTTGAGTGTCTTCCAGTAGAATAGCATCGGTTAGGATAGGCGCGAAAGGCGGTGAATTCCAGACCGATTCATTCAGCGGTTCCATAGCCTGGGACGGCGTCTGCCTCGCCTCGTCGAAGTTGGAATGCGCTCCCTTCAATGCCCTGATGCGGATCGCCTAAAAGAGTGCTAGGCTGGAGCACCCATGAAAGCCTTCAGCCCGAAATTCCTCCTTCTCAGTGGCATCGCGTTGGCGATCCCGGCGATCGCCGACCGCGTAGCCAGAAGGGCTGCGGGTCGCGGATATTCCGCGTGGACCGGTGAAGATCCGCCCCGCAATCCTGCTACGGTGGGCGTAACCTGGACTCAAGCCATCGTCTGGACGGCTCTCGCAGGTGCGATCGGCGGCGTGGCCCGGATGGCATCACGCAAGGCACTCAGTGGAGCCGGACTGCCAGCCGAGGAATAACCCAACCGATGCCTGCCACTCCCCACATCCAAACCTTGGCTGAAGGTCTTTTCCCGAGAACGGTCTGGGTCGCAGATGCCGGAGGTTCATATACGCGGCACGACGATTGGCCGTATATGGTGGCTGCCGGGAACCGTTGCCGGCACGGCGATTTGATCGGGCATGAAATTGCGCTTTGTGAACTTCTCGATGGCGCTCATGCCGGGGTCCGGTTTCCGCTGGCATTGGCCGTATTCCTTTCCGGCAATGTGGGCTGAGGGCGGATTGGCGTCGGCCCGTTCTCAGTGAAAATCGTGGGAGGTTACCGCTTGGCTACGATCGACGCGCGGCAGCGGAACCACGTCGGTCACATACACGGTTGGCTGATCGCCCTCCGATCGCTGGAGGCGACCGTGCGCGAGCAGAAACGGCTCTGCCGTGATGACCATCCGCAACCGGTGGAAGGTTTCCTTTTTGACGAACAGGTTCGCGATCCCGGTTTCGTCCTCCAACGAAATGAAGCAGTGGCCCTTGGCCGTGCCAGGCCGCTGCCGACAGATCGCCATTCCCGCAACCGTGACGGGGATGCCGTGCGGCAGGCATTGAAGATCCCGCGCCCGGAGAATCCGGCGGTCTGGATTCACCTCCCGCCAGAGCCGCATGGGGTGCGGGCCGGTGGAGGCCCCTTGGGTGGCGTAATCGGCGGACAACCGTTCTGCAGGTGCCATCACCGGCAGCGCTTCCGCTTGGCCCGAGACCGCTGATCCAAGCAGATCGAAATGAAACGGCATTTCCACCTGCCACAGCCCTTGGCGACGGTGCTCAATTTCAGGCAGGCCGTTGAGTCCACCGGAGAGAGCGAGAATCCGCCTCTCCTTGGCCGATGGCCGCACGCGGGCAATGAAGTCTTCCAGCGATGAAAAATCCCCTTTTCCCCGCGCTTCGACAATCCGGCCCGCCGTCGCGGCCGTCAGGCCCTTGAGACGGTGAAGGCCGAGCCGCACGGTGCGGTCATCCTCAACGGTGCTTTCCACCTGGCTATCGAGGCATGAAACGGGGCGGACGCGGATCCCGCGCCGCTTGGCGTCCTGGATAAGCGTGTGCACCGAATAAAATCCCATCGGCTGGTTGTTGATGAGGCCCGTGTAAAATTCCGCCGGATGGTGGACCTTGAGCCAGCAGCTTGCATAGGCGATCAGCGCGAAGGAAATCGCGTGGCTTTCCGGAAAGCCATAGAGCGCGAACGAGCCGATTGAATCGACCACCTTTTGCTGCACATCGGCTGCAATCCCCCGCTCCCCCATCCGAAGCCGGAGCTTGGCCGTCACCTGATCCATACGACTGTCATCGCGCTTGAATGCCATCGCTTTTCTAAGCTCATCGGCTTCCGCGCCGCTGAACCCGGCCACGTCCATCGCCATCCTCAGGACCTGTTCCTGGAACAAGGGAACGCCCAGCGTCCGTTCCAAGGTTTTCTCGCAAGCCGGGTGGATGCAATCCACCGCCTCGCGGCCGTTGCGCCGGTTGAGGTACGGATGAACCAGGTCTCCCACGATCGGGCCGGGGCGAATGATCGCGACCTCAATCGCCAGATCATAAAACGTGGCTGGCCGCATGATCGGCAGCGTCGCCATCTGCGCGCGCGATTCTACCTGGAACGTGCCGATCGTATCGGCCCGGCAAAGCAGCTCGAACACCGCGGGATCATCTTTCGGGATCGTTGCCAGATCGACCGGATCTCCCCGGCGTGATCGGATTTCCAAAGCGTGTTCCATCGCGGCGAGCATTCCAAGGCCCAGCAGGTCGATTTTGACGATGCCCAGATCCTCGCAATCGTCTTTGTCCCATTGGACGATATTGCGCCCAGGCATCGTGGCTGGCTGGAGGGGAACCACCGCATCCAAGCCATGATCGCAGACGATCATCCCGCCGGAATGCTGGCCCAGGTGCCGGGGCATACCGAGCACCGCGTGATAGAGGTGCGACAATGCAGGCAGCCGGGGGTGTGACGGCGGAAGGAGGGCCGCCACCCGTTCCTCGAATTCCGATTCCGGATCTTTCTCCACCGCCTCGTCCCTCGATCCCTCCCCCTCCCCGTGAAACCGTGATGGACCATTGGAGAACCGGTCCGCCACTTCCGGCGAGAATCCGAGAACCTTGCTCATTTCACGAAAGGCGGATTTGCCCCGGTAGGTGATGACGTTGGCCGTCATCGCGGCGTTCCTGCCGCCGTATTTTTTAAATACGTGCTGGATGACCTTTTCCCGTTGGTCACCCGAAGGAAAATCAATGTCGATGTCCGGCCATGATTTCCGGTTTTCGGAAAGGAAGCGCTCGAAGAGCAGCCCCCCGCCGACTGGATCAACGGCGGTGATTCCGAGCACGTAGCAAACGACCGAATTCGCGGCCGAGCCGCGGCCTTGGCATAGAATCCCCTCCCCTCGCGCGAACTGTACCAGATCATTTACGATCAGGAAATAGCCGGGGAAGCCAAGCCGATGGATCATGGCCAGCTCGTGCTCGAGCTGATTTTTGACTGCACTACTACAAACCCCATACCGCTGGGCAGCTCCGGTATAGGCCAGCCTCCGCAGAAGCGTCGCCTGTTCGGGCAGGGAGAGAGGATTTCCCCGGCCATCTGGGAAATCGGGAAACCGGTAGCCGAGATTTTCCAGCGTGAATTCGATCCGCTCCGCGAGCCGGGAGGTGTTGGCCAAGGCTTGCGGAAGATCCGCGAATAGCTCCGCCATTTCCCGGGGTGATTTCAAATGCCGCTCCCCGTTGGGAGCGAGCAGTCTCGCAGCCCGATCGAGGGGCAGGTGATGCCGCAGGCAGGCGAAGGCATCGGCAAGCCGCCTTTCGCCACGGGTCGCATGCAACGGCGCGTTGCTGGCGAGCAGCGGCAATCGCAAATGGTTCGCCAGATCCGTGAGCAGGCGGTTCAAGCGGCCGTCATCGCGCAGGCCGTGGCGGTTGAGCTCCACATAAACGTTTCCGCGACCGAAGAGGGTGATCAGGTTTTGAGCGGCCTGCAAAGCGGCGCGCTTGTCCTCACGCACGAGATGCCGGCACAGCGGGCCGTCCCGGTCGCCGGTCAAGGCGATCAGATGGCCGTCCGCAGCAAGCGGAGGGGCTTCCCCTGCCACCAGATGTCGATCGGTCAGATGTCGGCATAATATTCGATAGCCCTCGCGTGACGCGCAGAGTACCGGCAACCGCGAACCATCCGGAAGATCGAGGGAGCTGCCGACCAATGCGCGGATTCCCACTTCCTTGGCAGCATAATGGGCGCGGGCCGATCCGTAGAACCCGGCGCGATCAGTGATCCCGATCGCGGAGTAACCCAGCTCCGCCGCCCGGCGTACCATTGCCTCCGGCTGGGTCGCGCCTTCCAGAAAAGAAAAGGCCGAACGGGCATGGAGTTCGATTATCACGGATAGATCCCTTCGAGTTGCCACTGGTCCGGGGTCTGGAAGACCAGCCGCAGCAGGTGGTGGCTGGCGAGCTGGATGTCCCATTCCAGCCGTTGCCAGGATTCTTCCGGTTCCCACCATGCTCCCGACGCGGGGAACGGCCCCCGAAGGGCCACGATTTCCCCCGTATAAGGTCCGTTGAGCAATGCGAGAGGGCATGGGCGCCGCCCGCGCACTTCATGAGCGACTGTAATTTCACGGGGCGGCCGGTAGCGGTGCAGCGGAATCGGACAAGGCGGACGGGCCGTTCGCTCCGGCAGAGGATGGGATGCTCCCACCGCCGGGTGCAGGGTGAAGGCATCGGGCGTGAACGGCTCCGGAGGAACCGGGATCCCGACGCGTCCTGGTCCTAACAAGGCTTCCAGCTTTGAGAGTGTTTCCACCCACCGTTCCGGCTGGGGCAGATGACGGCCGAACCATTCCCGCTGGGCGGCCGTAGCGAAAGTGCTGTCGGCGTCGAGGTGCAACGCCGACACCGCACCCGCGAGCTGGAGGGAATCCAGCATCGCCTGGAGCGGCGAGAGCATGCTTTCCACCGCGATTTGTGGTTCCGGAAACCGGATGCGCCGGACCACAGCCGGCTGCGCTTCCAGAACCAGACGAAGATCGAGGCCTCTTGCGGCCAAGTGGCGTGCCGCGAGCCTTCCGCTGAGGGTGTGCAGCAGGCGCTTCAACGCAAACACCACGGAATCGAGCGAGATCACGGGATCTTCGAACTCGGTCGATTGTGCGAGGGATTCCGGCGGCCGGTGCAGCCGGAGCAACCGGCACGATTTACCATGAAGCAGGTCATGCCACCGTCCCACGTCCGGACCCAGTCGCTCACAGAGGGCCTGCCGGGGCAGTGCCATGAAATCCCCGAGTGTTCGGAGGCCCCACATCTCCAGAAGTGTCAGAGGCGCGCTTTCGCGGGAAATAGCTCCGAGCACGTGCAAGGGCAGCACCGCCAGATCCGGAGGAGCGATGAATCGGCCGCGTGTCGCCTCCTGAATCGCCGCAAGGTGTGCGAGATCCGGCGAGCTGGCCCGTGCATGCCAGATTTCCGCATCGGGCATCCACAAATCCTCCAAGGCGAAATCCGCAGAGGTTCGCCGGAACGACAGGTCGAGGATGATCGAATCCGCCGAGGTGAGTTCCAGATCCGGCGTGAGGGTTTCCCCCAAGTGGACCATTTGCTCGCGGATTTCAGCTTCCGCCGCCGGGTTGCGGTGAAGCAACCGGAGATCCGGACAACGGATCAAGGCCCGGTTGAGCTGCCATCCCGGCAGGATGCCGGTAGCACGAGCCGCGCGATTGACCGCCAGCAAGGGAAGCTTTGTGTCGGCCTGCTTGCCCGCAGGCGCGAGAATCCCGCAGGGGTGTCCCCTCCCCTCGGGATCGCCACGCAATGCTGCGACTACCGGGAAATCCGGAATATGGAGCGCTGCAAACATGGTCAGGTGGCATGACGGAGTCGTGAAGGGGTGGCGTGAAGGCGGTTCACCAGCTCGCCCCGCGAGTCGTCGAAGTCGAGCAGTGAGAGACCGGCCGAAAGCGAGAGCCGAAGGCTCGCACAGGGCACCAACGGGAAAGGGGCCATTACCACCAGTCTGCCGCCGGTCCGCTCGACGGTCTGATTCAGCCGCCACCAGGCCGAAGCGGGCAGCGATGCCAGCTCCCGGCGGTCCAGCCCGGTCGCATCGAGGAGAATCAGGGGAATGTTTCCGTCATGAACAAGGAGATCGGCCGCCCGGAGCATTTCCTGCGCCGACGAGCAGCGAACCCACAACATCTTTGAGCATGCAGCTCCCGTAAAGGATTCAGGATCGAATGAATCAGCCCCATCGACCAGCACCAACTCGGGATGTGGACTCGCTTCTACCGGATCGCCCATGAGTCCGGCAAACAGCAGGATCAAGCCTGCTGAAGGGCCGGAAGGAACCACTTCTGAAATCTTTCCCTGCGGGAATTCATCGGCTCGAAAGGGCTTCTCGCGCGAGACGGGTGATGCTGGATTCGACCGCACGACATGGGCCTGCGGGAATTTTTCCCGCAGTTGCTGGCGTAAAATTTCAAGGGCGGACGACTGCACGCCCCCCGATACGCGGGAATTTAAAAATGTTCAAGCGAACAGTATAAAAAGCCATTCCGCCGTTGACCACTGGAAGACCCCTGGAGAATTGCCTCCGGAGCAGCGGAAGGCCCTGCCGACAAAAAATTAGGCGACGCGGAGTAATTAAAAGGGCCGTAGAAGGCTGACCAAGTTCCCATTGTATCGCGAATCCCTCACCTCCACCCTATGTATCCGGTCGAATTCGATTGACGACAGCAATCCATGGGAAAGGCAGACTTGTGCCCTCGTGGTGAAGCCTGAGATCCAGCCTTCAACTTTATCGATATTAAGATGGCATTGGGTAGATTGGAAAAGCGTGGTATCGTAGATTTACGCCGTCCCTCTATTAATGGGATTTTGACCTCAAAGACCCTCCGAATTTGGCAGTTGCACGGCACGGGCAACATGTTCAATGTAAGACATGCACCGAGCTTTTTATTCCTGTATCCTTTTGATAACGTTCCCCACAACAATT
>JAQGPE010000440.1 GCA_028293225.1 Akkermansiaceae bacterium
GCTGGAAGAAGCGTTGTCCGCCGATGCCGTCCGGCGCTCTGATGATCGAGCAGGGCCGTCCCTTCAGGTGCTCCATCATCCACGTGCCGACATCTTCGAAATATCGCGCCAGCTCGAGCTTGGTGACGGCGCCCTCGCCCTCGTCGGGCCAGAGCACCTTGTCCGGACGGCTTAGGGGAACTCCCATCACCACGCCGTCGCAGGACGAAGGATTGCCGCGGGTGCGTGGTCTCACCGGCGCGGGGCGCGCGATGTCGGTGGTGTTGGAGGGCGCCGGCCGATCGGCTTCGACCTCTTTCGCGGGCTTGTCCTGACGCAGTCCCTTGAACGCCGCCTGTCGGATCATGCCGGCGCCGGTGAAGCCCGCAAATTCGATCTCGGCCACGAGCTTCGGCTTGAGCCAGTGAACCCCTTCCTTCTTGCGCGGAGCGGCGTTGCCTCCGAAGGGATTTTCGTCGGAAGCGGCGGCCTTGAGCGCCGGCATCAGGCGCGAAACCTTCTCAGCACTGAATCCCGTTCCGATGTTGCCGACATAGACCAGATGATCGCCGCGATACACGCCGGCCATCAGCGACCTGAATTGGCTTCCGTTGCTGTTCCATGCGCCGATGACCACCTCGTGTCCGGCGCGGCATTTCGCCTTGGTCCAGCTGTCGCTGCGCCCCGAGGCGTACGCTGCGTTCGCCTGCTTCGAGACGATGCCTTCCAGGGACATCCGACACGCCGACTTGAGCACGGCGTCCCCTCCGCTCTCGAAATGCTCGACATATCGAATCTCCGCCTGATGCTTGCCGTAGACTTCCTGAATGAGGTTCTCGAGCGCGGCCTTGCGGGCCACCAGAGGCCTGCCCCGCAGGTCCTCGCCTTCGAGGAACAGCAGATCGAAGGCGAAGAAGATCAGGTCGTTGGTCTTGCCGTCGGACAGCGCCGCCTGCAGGCCTGCGAAATCGGGAGAGCCTTGACGATTGAGGGCGACGATCTCCCCGTCGATCAGACAATCCGGCAGCCCACTGGCGGCCGTCGAAATGGCGGAGCCGAATTTGGTGGTCCAATCGAGGCCCTTTCGAGTCTTCAGAGTTACGACTCCGTTCTCGACACGCATCTGGATGCGATAGCCGTCGAACTTGATCTCATGGATCCAGCCGCCGCCTGCAGATGGCCGTTCCACCGGCCTGCAGAGTTGCGGAGCGACAAAAGTCGGCATACCTCCGTCGGAAGCGCGCTTCTTCCTGGTTGTCTTTCTAGTCGAGGACCGCTTCGACCGCGCCGCGAGCGGCCGAGACCGTTTCTTCGCAGCCGACCCATTGGACGCGGCCCCGTGCGAGGTCCATTCGGCCTTCGCCGATGCCCGTGATCTGTTTCCTGTGATAAACATTTTCGGACCCCGGCCCTTGCCAGCCGCGATGTCATCCATCGAGCGACCGGAGGCCACGGAGGCGTCCTCGTCCAGGACCGTGTTCTTCCTTCCCTCGCGCGCGAACGCGTCGCGATGCTTGATCAACAGCCAGTTAATGCGCTTATCGTTCTCCCGATTGCGCATGCGGGTGAGGATCCAGCCACCCCGGAGCTTTTCACCTTCCAAAGAGAAATCCAGCTTGCCCTTGCGGTAGGCCTTGTGGGGGTCGTCGCAATTCCAGAATCCGCGATCCCACACCATCACGGTACCGCCGCCGTACTGGCCCTTCGGAATGGTGCCCTCGAAGTCGCCGTAGTCTAGAGGGTGGTCCTCGACCTCCACCGCGAGTCTCTTGTCATGGGGGTCGAGGGAAGGGCCCTTCGTCACAGCCCAGGATTTGAAAACCCCGTCGAGCTCCAGCCGCAGGTCGTAGTGTAGATGCGACGCCGCGTGCTTCTGGATGACGAAACGAAGACCCTTCGCTCCCTTAACCTCGGCGTTGCCGCTAGGCTCTCCCGTCTTCGAAAAATCCCGTTTGGCACGGTATTTAGCCAGCAATTTCTTCATCCGGTACCTCGCATTCTACAGGAACTGAAAGCTCTCGAGTCCGTTAAAAGTTCCTCTCATCTCGAGGTTCGGAATGGCGCCGCGTGACTATTGGAAGGGGTCGTTGAAGCTCTTGTTGGGCACCTTGCCGATCGCGCTCTAT
Organism: Akkermansiaceae bacterium; assembly: GCA_028293225.1. Lineage (GTDB taxonomy): Bacteria > Verrucomicrobiota > Verrucomicrobiia > Verrucomicrobiales > Akkermansiaceae > Haloferula. The sequence continues at coordinate 2,106 of JAQGPE010000440.1, forward strand.
CCAGCGTCGATGCAGCCGGGGAAGACGCATTTTCGGTCGCAGGAAGCCAGCGGAGGCGACGAGGAAGGTGAAGCGGTCAAAGACGCGCGGCACCAAGCGCAAGCCGCATGAGAAAAGCGTCCGCTCCACTCGCTGCCATGGAGGCGCGGTCGGTCGACGAAATTCCGCACGGACCGGAGTGGCAGTACGAGCCCAAGTGGGACGGCTTCCGCTGCATCCTCGCGCGCGATGCCGGCGATGTCGCGCTGTTCTCCAAGAGCGGTCGGAACCTGAAGCGCTATTTTCCGGAGGTCGTCGCCGCTGCGCTCGATCTGAACGCGAAGAGCTTCATCTTGGATGGCGAGATCGTCGTGCCGGTCGAGGGCCAGCTCTCGTTCGACGATTTGCTTCAGCGCATCCATCCGGCGGCGAGCCGCGTGAAAAGATTGGCCGCCGAAACACCTGCGTTGTATCTAGCTTTCGATCTCCTGAAGGATGGCGCGAAGGACGTTGCAGCCTGGCCGTTGTCCGAGCGCCGGCCGCTCCTTGAGGATTTCGCGACGCGTCAATTTGAGGGAGGTGCATTTTTCCGCCTCTCGCCCGCTAGCCGCAGGTTGAAGGAAGCGGAGCGCTGGCTCGCGTCGGCAGGCGGGGGCAGCGACGGCATTATCGCGAAGCGGCTCAATCTGCCGTATCAGGCCGGCAACCGGGAAGGCATGCAGAAAATAAAGAAATACCGAAGCGCCGACTGTGTGATCGGCGGCTTCCGCTACTCCGAGAAGAGGCAGGCGAGTCGCAAGGTTGTCGGTTCGATCCTGTTGGGACTTTACGATGCCGGCGGTCTACTTCATCACGTCGGCTTCTCCTCCGGCATCAAAGCCAAGGACAAAGCCGCTCTGACAGACAAGCTCGAGGAAGTCGCTCAAAAGGAGAGCTTTACGGGAACCGCACCGGGCGGTCCCAGTCGATGGTCCACGAAGCGATCGTCCGAGTGGACCCCAGTGAAGCCGAAATACGTCGTTGAGGTCTCGTATGATCACTTCACTGGAGGACGATTTCGGCACGGTACGTCGATTCTTAGATGGCGGCCAGACAAGCGGCCGGACCAATGCACCATGGATCAGGTAAAGCAGAAGGCGGTGAGCGGGCCTATAAGCAACCTTCTGGCGAATGCCTAAGGCGAACGCGGAATATTCACATCCC
>JAQGPE010000452.1 GCA_028293225.1 Akkermansiaceae bacterium
TGAAATAGGCGCGGATCCCCTGCTTCGTCAGCGCCGCCACCAGCCGGTCATAGGCCGCGAAATCATACACGCCGCGCTCCTTCTCCATCGCCCCCCAGAAGAAATCCATCCGCACCCACTTGAACCCCGCCGCCTTCATCATCTCCAGCTCTCCTGACTGCGGATCAGTGAAGTGGATATTTACCCCGCTGGCGCTCGTCACATCATCCGCCGCGCTGACCAGTCCCAGTAACCCCAGTGCCGTCACGATGCCGGACCGGAACCACAGAGCACGGGAGAGGGGCGAACACTTCATTGCCATTTCCTACCGCTCCCGCACGAACCGTCTTTCGGCTGTTCACCACGCAACCGTGGCATTTCACTCCTCCTGGAACCTGCCCTCCCCATGCCCGCACCCTTCGTCCCCTTTTCCGCCGTCCACCTCTGGACACTCATCGCCGGGGCGGTGGTGATCGCCATCATCCTGCTCATCGGCAGACGCGGCGGCCAGAGCGAACGCGGCGCCCGCGCCCTGCTCACCTTTCTCTGCCTGTCGGAGTTCGTCTACTCCCAGGCCGCCTGGCTCGGCGTGCCGCGCGGCCCCGAGCTCGACAGTTCCATCCCCTTTCACCTTTGCGATCTCGCCGCCGTCGCCGCCGGTTTCGCCCTCATCACCGGCCGCCACCGCCTCGCCTCGCTGACCTATTACTGGGGCCTCGCCGCTACCATCCAGGGCCTGGCCACTCCGGCGATCACCATCGGCTTTCCCCACCCCGCCTTCTTCGCGTTCTTCTTCCACCACTTCGCCGTCGTCGCCGCCGCGCTCTATTTGCCCATCGTCCGCGGCTGGCGCCCGCGCGGCCCCTGGTGGCACGATCCGCTGACCGCCTGGTTCTGGTCGCTGGGCTACGCCGTCGTCGCCGGCCTGGTCAACTGGACGCTCGGCACCAACTTCGGCTTCCTGGCCCACAAACCGGTCAATCCCAGCCTGCTCGATGCCATGGGCCCCTGGCCCTTCTACATCCTCGGCCAAGCCCTGCTGGCCCTGCTCTTCTTCGTCCTGCTGACCATTCCTTTCGTGAAACGCTGCGGCTGCGGAAAATCCAGCTCACCGGCCTGAACCGCCGCTCCGCCGCTTTTCTTCGCACTTGCCACTTTTCACTTCGCACCGAGCCCTCTCCGCCCTACCGCTGCGAAGCCCCCGCCGGTCTCCGGCAGCCAGCCTAATTCCCATAGACCCCGGGCCGCGCCGCGCTTATACACCACCCAGATGAGCGACACCGCCACCGACAAGTCCAAGCGCCCCCGAGTCAATGTCCGCCGCCCGGACGTCATGACCCAGGTGAATGCTGAGGTCGAACGCCACTACCGCTCGTCCATCGTCGAGAAAATCCGCACCCGCGGCGGCGAGATCACCCTCGGCAATACCACCATCCGCCTCGCCCAGCAGTTCGGCTTCTGCTACGGCGTGGAGCGGGCCATCGACCTCGCCTACGCCGCCCGCCGGGTCTTCCCGGACCAGCGCATTTTCCTCATCGGCGAAATCATCCACAATCCGGAGGTCAACCGCCAGCTCGTCGACATGGGCATCGTCTCCCTGCCCTGGCAGGAACTGACCGCCGACTACGACCAGCTCACGGAGGAGGATGTCGTGATCGTCCCGGCTTTCGGGGCACCGACCAATTTCATGGAAAAGATCGAGCAGCGCGGCTGCTACGTCGTCGACACCACCTGCGGCGACGTCATGAAGGTCTGGCGCCGCGTCCGCTCCTACGCCAAGGACGGCGTCACCTCGATCATCCACGGCAAGGCCGGCCACGAGGAAACCCGCGCCACCGCCTCCCGCGCCCAGGGCGAAGACGGCAAGGGCCACTACCTCATCGTCCTGACCCTGAAGGAGACGGATTTCGTCTGCGAATACATCCGCCACGGCGGCGACAAGGACGGCTTCCTCAAACAGTTTGAAGGCGCGGTCTCGCCCGGCTTCGATCCCGACCTGCATCTGCAGCGGGTCGGCGTCGCCAACCAGACCACCATGCTCAAGAGCGAGACCGAGGAAATCCAGCGCCGCGTCCGCTCCGCCATGACCGAGCGCGATGGCGCACCGGCCAATTTCCAGGTCTTCGACACCATCTGCGGCGCCACCCAGGAGCGCCAGGACGCTCTCTTCGAAATGCTCCGCAAGCCGATGGACATCCTGCTGGTCGTCGGTGGCTACAACAGCTCGAACACGACCCACCTCGTTGAAATCGGCGAGCAGGAGCTGCCCACCTTCTTCATCCGCAATGCCGCCTGCCTGAAGTCGCTGGAGGAAATCATCCACTTCGACATCCACCGCAAGGAGGAGGAAGCCAGCGCCTACCCCTCCATCCTGCTCGGCGAGGGACCGGCCGTCGTCGGCATCACCGCCGGCGCCTCCTGCCCGAACAACCTCATCGAGGACACGATTTTCCGGATCTTCGAGATGCGCGGCTACTCCCGGGAGGCCGTCGCTGCGGCCTGATTGTCGCCTTTTCATGCGACTTGCGGGGAATTCCCGTCATCTATAGAGAAAGATTCTTATAATCTCGCAACATCGGAGAAAATAACGCGTTTCTGTTGGGGTATGAAGCCCCAGCATTTGATTCTCGCGCTTTGTCTCGCACTTCCCGTATTTGCCAAGGACACCGTTCTTTTTGACGGCAAAACCCTCAAGGGCTGGGAAGGCCAGCCGGGCTTCTGGTCCGTCAAGGACGGCTGCCTCACCGGCCAGACCACCGCCGAGCACCCCGTCCAGGAAAACACCTTCCTGATCTGGAAAGACGGCGAGGTGAAGGATTTCCAGCTCACCTTCCGCTACCGCATCGTCGATAAGGACGGCGCCACCAACGGCTTCGGCAACAGCGGAGTCCAGTACCGCAGCAAGGTCGTGAAGCCGGAGTACTCCGTCGTCGCCGGTTACCAGGCCGACATGGAAGTCGGTAAGAGCTACAGCGGCATCCTCTACGAGGAAAAAGGCCGCGGCATCCTCGCCCAGCGCGGCCAGAAGGTCGTCATCACCGAAGGCGACGCTCCGGACAAGCCGAAGATCGATGTCACCGGCGCCCTCGAAAAGTCCGAGGACATCCAGGCCGCCATCAAGCCCGGCGACTGGAACGAGTACAAGATCGTCGCCGTCGGGGGCCACCTCGAACACTACATCAACGGCCATAAAACCGTCGACGTCACCGACAAGACCGCCATCGGCGCCAAGTCGGGCGTCCTGGCCCTCCAGCTCCACGCCGGCGATCCGATGATGGTTCAGTACAAGGACATCGTGCTGAAGACCAAGTAAGTTCGCCGCCCGATTTTCAGCCGCTGTCCCTGCCGGGATGGCGGCTTTTTTGTCTCCGGCACCCGGCCTTTCCTGTTCACGAAATCCTGCCATTCTTTCCGGGATGTCGTCCGGCTTCGATACCGATCCCTATGCCTCGCCGCGCTTCCCGGTCGAACGGGAGGAAGTGACCGGAGCCATGAAATCCGGCAGGCTGCTGATGGTTCGCGACGAAACAGAACTGCCGATCTGCCCTTTCACCGGCCTGCCCATCGAAGCCTCGTGGCCTGTCGAGTGGCATACGATCTCCTGGAACTCGCCCTGGAGCTACCTTCCCTTTGTCGCCCTGGTCGCGGCCAACGCCCT
>JAQGPE010000456.1 GCA_028293225.1 Akkermansiaceae bacterium
TACTCGGCGGCCACGTCCAGCAGCAGCAGGTCGCCGTCCTTGCAGGGCTTGTCGTTGTCGATGTAGTGGAGCACGCAGGCATTGGCGCCACTGCCGACGATCGGGCCGTAGGCAAAGCCGCGCGAGCCGCGGCGGACGAACTCGTGCAGCAGCTCGGCCTCGACCTCCCATTCGCCCACGCCGGGCTTCACAAAGCCGAGCAGGCGGCGGAAGCCGGCCTCGGTGATCTTGCAGGCCTTCTGCATGATTGCGACCTCGACCGGGTCCTTGATCATCCGCAGCTGATACATCAGTGGCGAGAGGCGCTCGTAGCGGTGCAGCGGGTAGCGGGCCTGGATCTTCTTGATGAAGCGGTCGTTGGCGGTCTCCACGATCACCCCGGCGCGCAGGTGCTCGTTGGTCACCAGGTAGATGTGGTCGATCTGCGGGACCAGCCGGTGCAGCCAGCTTTCGAAGCCGCCGGTCCACTCCACCCGGTCGATGCCGGTGGCGGCGCGGGCCTGCTCCTTGTTGAGCTTTTCGCCGTCCCAGATCGCGATCTGCTCGCTGGTCTCCTTCACGAAAAGGATTTCCCGCTCCTTCACATCCTGCGCCCCGGGCATCATGACCAGCACCGTCTCCTCCTGGTCGACGCCGCTGAGGTAGAAGAGATCCGCGTTCTGCTTGAAGGGCAGCAGGCCGTCCGCATTGGTCGGGTAGATGTCGTTGGCCAGGACGATGGCGATGCTGTTCGGCTTCATCAGGGCGCGGAGCCTGGCGCGGTTGCGGACGAAGAGCTGAGGGTCGATCGGGTCGTAGCGCATGGCCCCAATCCAGCGGATGCGCCGCCCGCCCGCAACGCGTTTTCCCCGGATCGCGGGGATAAATGCCCATCCCAGCGAATGGATTTCCGCCATTCCTCTCCTTTCCGCGGCGCCACGAAAGCCGGTTTCCGACCGGTCAATCCCTGTTGCGGCATCGAAGGATTAACTATTGAAAGTTAATTATCCATATCACAGAAATGTGTCTCGTTCCGATCCTCTCCGATGGCCACTCTGCTAAATGCCTCCTCCCTGACCCGCTCGGCGGTGACTCCTGGTGAAAGGCGGTTCGGTCAGCGGCTGCAATCGCATCTGGAGGACGACTATCTCTGCTGGTTCGACGTGCCGGTCGGAAGCCGCCGCCGCTATCCGGATTTCGTGATCCTTCACCCGCAGCGCGGGCTGCTGATTCTGGAAGTGAAGGATTGGAAGATTCACGAAATCCGGCGGATCGACAAATCGAGCACGGAGGTCTTCTTCGGCGGTGTTCCGAGGTCATTCGCCAATCCGCTGGAGCAGGCGCGGCAATGCACCATGGAACTGATCAACCAGCTGAATACCGACGCGCAGCTGTGCCACTCCGACGGCCCGTATCAGGGCCGGCTCTCCTTCCCCTACGGATGGGGCGTGGTGCTGACGGCCATCACGCGCAAGCAGCTCGACGAAGCCCTTCCCACGGAGGCCCAGGAATTGGTGCTGCCGGGACGGTTGGTCATCTGCAAGGACGAAATGGTGGAGTCGGTGAGCGCCGGGGATTTCCAGGAGCGCCTGTGGGGCATGTTCCTGTACCGGTTCCGCCAGCCCTTGAGCCTGCCGCAGATCGAGCGGATCCGCTGGCATCTTTTTCCGGAGGTCCGGATCGCCGCTCCGCAGCCGGATCTGTTTGGAGAAGAGGCGCCGCTTCCGGAGCTGATGAAGGTGCTGGATCTACAGCAGGAGCAACTGGCCCGCAGCCTGGGCTCCGGGCACCGCGTGATCCACGGAGTGGCGGGGTCGGGGAAGACGTTGATCCTGGGATACCGTTGCATTCAGCTGGCCGACAGCCTCAGTAAGCCGGTGCTGGTGCTTTGTTTCAATGTCTCGCTGGCGGCGCGGTTGCTGCGATTTGTGGAGGAGCGCGGCCTCGCCGGGAAAGTCTGCGTGCACCACTTCCACGAGTGGTGCGGCCAGCAACTCCGCACCTATCACGCCGGGCTTCCCCCGGGAGATGCCGCGATATGGGAGCGGCAGGTGGAGGGCGTGATCCAGGCGGTCGATGCCGGCAGGATCCCGCGCGCCCAGTATGGCGCGGTGATGATTGACGAAGGCCACGATTTCGAGCCGGAGTGGCTGAAACTGGTCGTGCAGATGGTGGACCCGGCCTCGGATTCCTTCCTGCTGCTCTACGATGACGCGCAGTCGATCTACCGGAAGTCCAGGGGCCTGGGTTTCAGTCTTTCAAGTGTCGGAGTGAAGGCGGCCGGGCGCACGACCGTCCTGCGCCTGAACTACCGGAACAGCCGCGAGATTCTGAAATTCGCCTACGATTTCGCCAAAGGCAGCCTCGGGCCGAAAGGCGCCGACGACGATCATATCCCGCTGATCGAGCCCGAGTCGGCGGGCCTGTCTGGGCCGGCTCCCAGATTCCGGAAACACCGCGACTTCCAGGAGGAGCTGGCCTATGCGGTGCGCTGCATCCGGCGCTGGCTGGAGGGCGGGACTGCGCCACAGGAAATCGCGCTGATCTATTTCAACAACGAACTGGGGAGGCAGATCTCAGCCTGCTTGCGCCGGGAGGGGCTGGACCACCTCTGGATGGAGAACAAGGCGCGGAAAAAGGAATTCGATCCGGCCAAGCCACGGCTCACCGTGCTCTCGGCCCAGAGCAGCAAGGGCCTGGAATTCCAGGCGGTGGTGATTCTGGGGGTCGGATTTCTGCCGTGCGCCGAGGCGGAAATTTCCCAGCAGACGAGGCTGCTCTATGTCGGCATGACGCGGGCGAAGCGGCAGCTGGCGATCACCGGTTGCGGGGAGAATGCCTTTGTCCAGCGTCTTGAGGCCTTGGCCGGGTAGGCCGGCTGCGGGAGGATCCGGAGACAGGAACGGCCCGCTCCGGCGTTTATACAGGGCAGCAGTCCCGGTGGACCCACTGGGCATTTTCCGTAAATTCCCCATTTTGCGTGGAAAGGGGCATTGCGATGGCCCGTAAAAGACGCGACACTTTTTCCGGATGAAAGCTTCACGCTTCCAACTGCTGACCCGCTGCGCCGGCCGTGCGCTGGTGGCGGGCGTGGCTGCGGCCGCCCTCAGCCAATGCGCGACATCGGGCTCGATGCGCTACAAAACCGTGGCCGCGACTCCGGACGAGGAAGTGCGCAACGAGACCTTCGGCTTCCGCAAATGGGAGTCGCAGAGCGTCGAGCCGGACACGGTGATCATCGGCATCCACGGCTTTTGCGGCGCGGCGATCGACTACGAAAACCTCGGCAAGTATCTCGAAAAGGCCCAGCCGCGGACCGCGGTCTACGCCTACGAAGTGCGCGGCCAGGGTCGCGACCCTCTCAAGGAGCGGCGCGGCGACATCGACGATCCGAACAATTGGTTCACCGACCTTAACCGGTTCTGCGCTCTGGTGAGGGAGCGGCACCCGAAGGCCCGGATCGTGTGGTTCGGCGAAAGCATGGGCGGCCTGATCGCCTCGAACGCGTACCACCAAGCGATCGCCCGCGGAGAAAAGCCGCCGTGCGATGCGCTGATCCTTTCCTCGCCGGTGGTGAAGTTCCGCGACGATTTCCCGAAGTGGAAAAAGGACCTAGTGAAGGATGTGGCGATGGTTTTCCCCTCGGTGCGGGTGTCGCTGGACGCGATGGCCGGCAAGCCGGTTCAGATGACCCATGACACCTTCCACTCGCAGCAGGCGGAGACGAATTCCTGGAACATCGACAAGCACACGCTGCTCCTGCTTGTGACGCTGGGCGACATGGTCGATGGCATGTCGGAGCGGGCGAAGGAGTTCCACATACCGGTGCTGGTGCTGCACGGCGGCAATGACTTCTTCACCAAAACGGAAGACGTAAAGGATTTCTACGGCAACATCCCCAGCGATGCCGGCAAGACCCTGAAGAACTACCCGGACGCCTACCACCTGCTGATGTACGACAAGGGCAAGGAGCAGGTGATCTCCGACGTGGCGGAATGGATCTCCAAGCTGCCACCGCGTCCCCGCACCGGTGCACTGTAGCGCCCGGTCCTAACCGGAAAATCCGCGATTGCCTTCCCCGGACGGCTCTTTCACGTTGGGAATCTGACTCCGTCCATGACGCGCCATTCCATCTGCTTCCTCCTCGCCTGTCTGGTGACATCCTGCGCCATCCCGAAGCCAGCGGCTCCGGAGCAGGCCCCGGTGGCAGAGGTCAAGAAGCCTGAGACGCCGACGGCCGCAGTCACCCCGACGCTGCCGAAGAAGGAAAGCAAGATGAAGGGACCGGACGATCTCAATCATCTGCCGGACCCGAAGGAGTTCGAAGCGACCAACGATTCGCCGAATTCCAGCGCCGCGACCATCCGGGTGGTCCCGCCGAGCGATCCGAAGCCGTAGTAATCCCGTCGAACGCGGAGCTTGGCAATTCCCCTCCGGAGACGTACGCCGGGGGTCCACGATGTCCCGTCCTCCGAAAAAATTTCATCCGCACCCTTTCGAATACCATCAGGAAATCGAACTGCGGATCGACTCCCTGACCAATCTCGGCGCAGGCGTCGGACGTGTGGACGGCTGGGTGGTGTTCGTGCCGTTCTGCCTGCCGGGCGAACTGGTCCGGGCGCGGGTGTTCCGCAACGACAAGAACTGCTCGAGCGCAGATCTGGTCACGGTGCTGGAGCCCTCGCCGGACCGCGTCGATCCGAAGTGCCCGCTGTTTGGCATATGCGGCGGCTGCCAGTATCAGCACCTCGGCTACCCGGCTCAGCTCGCGTGGAAAGCGGATCAGGTCGGCGGGCTGCTGCAGCACATGGCCGGGATCACCTTTCCTGT
>JAQGPE010000475.1 GCA_028293225.1 Akkermansiaceae bacterium
ACACTTCGTTCGACAATATCAAGATCTGCAAAGGCCTCGAAAACATCGCCAAGGTCATGGACCGCGCCACCCTGATCCGCTCGGCCGTCCAGCCGGATCTCGGCAGCATCCTGCACTCCCGCCATCAGTATCACTGGCACACCGGCTACGTCCCGCCACAGACCGTCGCCGCCCCGCATCTCGGCGCCTGGATCGCCAAGGTCCTCGGCCCGCGCAATCCGGTCATGCCGGCCTTCATCAATATCGGCCAGCGGCTGGAAGGGGTAGGGGAGTCGGAGGAGTTGAAAGCCTTCACCACCGGCGGCTTCTTCGGCTCGGAGTTCGGCCCGATGAACCTGCCGTTCCCGGATGAAGCCATGCTCGCGGTCCGCCCGCCGAAGGGCATGGAGCCCGGCCGCTTCGCCAACCGCCGCGCGTTTTTCCAGAAGCTCATCGACCGCAATCCGCACCGCGACCTGATGTCGGACTATCAGCAGGAGTCGACCCTGCGCTCGCTGGAAAGCGCCCACCGCCTGCTCTCCTCACCGGAGGCCAAGGCCTTCGATCTCGCCCTGGAATCCCAGGCCACCCGCGCCGCCTACGGCGACAGCCGCTTCGGCCAGGGCTGCCTGCTCGCCCGCAATCTGGTCTCCAGCGGCGCCCGCTTCGTCGAGGTCACCACCGAGTACGTGCCCTTCCTGAACTGGGACACCCACGCCGATGGCCACGCCGTCGCCGAGCGCATGCACCAGGAAATCGACATGCCCGTCGCCAGCCTGATCCGCGACCTGGAGAAGCGCGGCCTGCTCAATCGCACCCTCGTCATCATCGCCTCCGAGTACAGCCGCGACGCCATGATCGAGGGCGTCCCCGGCTCCACCGCCACCGACCAGGCCACCGTGAAATCCGACACGCTGGAGGAGCCGAAGCACTACGGCCTGCACCGCCACTTCACCGGCGGCACCTCCGTCGTCATGTTCGGCGGCGGCATGAAAAAAGGCTTCCTCTACGGCTCCACCGCCGATGAGCGGCCGCTGATCGCGACCAAAAATCCGGTCTCCATCAGCGACCTCCACGCCACCATCTTCACCGCCCTCGGCATCAGCCCGAAGACCGGCTTCGACATCGAGCAGCGCCCCTTCTACGCCACCCAGGACGCCAAGGGCGTCGCCGTAAAGGACGTTTTCGCCCGCGCCTGACCATCTGAGATCTGCCTACCGCACTGGCTGACTCTCCAGCATTTTTTCAACTTCCTGCCGCCATCCGGCTCCGGGAAAGGCCGCCAACAGCTGCCGCGCATCGTCCTGCCGGTTGCTTCCCGCCAGCTGGGAGGCCAGTCCTTTTGCTATCCCATCCTGTTGTTCCCCCGCCAGTGCCTGGAGACCCGCCAGCGCGTCTTTGAGCGGAATTCCAGCCAGCGACCGGGTCACCACCGCCAGACCTTCCTGCGCTCTCGCGGGTGGCAGAGCCGCGAGCAGATCAGGCAGGCCCGCATCGCCCGGCGGGGAAATGCGGATGGCCGCCAGCAGTGCGCTCTCCTTGCCGTGCCCGGCAGCCAGGCGGTCCGCAAGCGCGGCGAAGTCAGCCGGATGCTGGGACGTTCTCGGATCCATCACCCCGCCCAGGATGCGCTCCACGGTTTCGTCGGAGAGCGTCCCTGCCTTGGCCAGGAGCTCACTGGCGGCGCGGATCGACCGGCCCTCCGCACCCCCTCCGCACAGCCACTCATTCCACGCCAGTGCATCTTTCAGGGATCCTTCGAAGGCGGGATTTTCCAGCAATTGCGCCCGCTCTCCAGGAGAGTAGGGGAGCATCGTCAAACAGGAGATCACCACCGTCGCGAATCCGGCGTCTTCCAGGGAGTGCCGCCGGGAGCCACCGGGAAACCGCGCATAGAGCCGCGACAGGCTTTCTAGAAGTTCATTCTCACCGCTCCCGGATCTCGTCCTCGGCAGCACAGCGCCCGCTGCCAGGGTGAAGTTCCCGCCATCCAGGACCGCCAGCATCTCCAGCGCCCGCGGGAAATCCAGGCCGCCCTGCTCTTGGAAGAAGCTGTCCAGAAAGCCGCGGAAGCCCTCCGCGGGCAGCAGCCGGGCCAGCGCGTCGAAGGCGAACGCGGGACTTTCCGGCGCGTTCGCCTTCAGGAAATCCACCACCTCCGCATCGCCATGGCCAGCAGCCTTCGCTCGCTCCAGGAAATCCTTCACCCCGCCCTCCTGCCCGCGGGCCGCCTCCAGCAGCGCGTCCAGGGAAGTGGGCGCGGCCCTGCGCAGCGGGGCGGTGGCTGCTACGGTGTTTGTCGTACCGACGCCGCCGCGGTCCGATTTCAGAACATATGCCCCCCCCAGGAGAGCGGCGGTCAAAAGCAGCAATCCCCCGGTGGCCGGGAGCAGCCGGGGACGCTTGGAAGCGGAAGGTGGGGTCATGAGAATTCGTCACTAGGAAAGCACCGGAGTTTCCGCGGGCTCAAGAGCGGAGTTGTTACGAACCGGAGTTTTTCTCATCGGCACGCCGCGGGAAGCAGAGCCGGCGCTGGGGAGTTTTGCGACATTCCCTTTCAATGGTGGATCGGAGGAGATTCGCTGACGTCGGAGAGTTAGGTCCCCTCCATCTCACCCCTCCCTCACCCGCTTCCTCAATCCACTCGGTGGCATCCCGGTCCGCCCCTTGAACAGTGTCGAGAAATGCGACACCGACTCGAAGCCCAGTTGCGCGCTGATCTCCTGCACCGTGTTCGACGGGATCTCTAGTAGCTGCTTCGCCCGGTT
>JAQGPE010000476.1 GCA_028293225.1 Akkermansiaceae bacterium
AGGAAGCGGGCGAGCTGGCGCGGGGTCTTCAGGGCGGAGTGCTTCTCGTCGACCAAAGCGCGGATGGCGGCGACATCTTCGCGGGAGGGTGCGGGGACCTTCGCACGGGGCATCGGAGAGGCGGGAATTCCACGGCAACGGTCGCAATGACCGCAGGGCTCCGGCAGGGTTTCGCCGAAGTGGGCGGTGACGAAGCCAGTGAGACAGCCGGGCTGCTCCGCCAGGGCGACCACGCCGGCCAGACGTGCCAGATCTGCTTCTTCACGGCGGCGGAACTGGGCATCGAGGCGGCCCGCAAGCTCCCTGAGATCGTCGGGTTCCTTCAGCAGGCGGTAGCCTTGCCTGACGCCGGTCTTCTTCAGGGCGATGTCCCCCGCTTCCTCCAGGTGGACCAGAGCCGCGACGATGCGGGTGCGGTCTTCGCCGGTGCTGCGGGCGATTTCATCGACTTCGAAGGTGTGCCACATGCGGCCTTCCTTCGCGGCGGCGAAGATTTTCCGGAGGAACGATTTACGGCGTTCATCGTAGCCCGCGAGGACGGACTCGAAGTTCCGCAGGATCTTCGCCTGATAACTCGCGTAAAATGGCTTGGTCGCCTCGATGTAACCCTCCAGCTCCAGGTAGGTCAGCAGCGTGGTCACCACCAGCGGCCGGATGTCGTTGACGTTCGACAGATCGTAGATCGACAGATCGAACTCGGTGCCCAGCCGCAACACGTGATCGACCAGATGCCGCGTCGCCGCCGGGGCCGGCGTGTCGCCATAGGTGAAATTCTCCAGCGTCACCAGATCGTCCCCGCACGCCAGCAGCTCGCACACCGAGGTCAGCCCGTCGCGCCCCGCGCGCCCGGTCTCCTGGGTGTAGTTCTCCAGCGACTTCGGCAAGTTGTAGTGGAACACCTGCCGGATGTTCGCTTTGTCGATCCCCATCCCGAAAGCGATCGTCGCGACGATCACCCGCGTGGTCCCGTCCATGAAGCCATCCTGCGCCGCGACCCGGAACTCGTCCGGCATCCCCGCGTGGTAAGCCTGCGCCGGGATCCCGTTCCGCTTCAGATACGTCGCCACATCCTCCGCCGTGTGCTGCAGGGTGACGTAGACGATCGTCGCGCCCTCGGTCTCGCGCAGCCGCGCCAGCAGGTGCGGCTTCTTCTCCGCTCCACTCAGGGGCGCCACCCGCAGATCGAGATTCGAGCGATGGAAGCTCAGTTGCACATGATCCGGCTCCGCGATGCTGAAAGCCTTGCGGATGTCCGCCGTCACCGCCGGGGTCGCCGTCGCCGTCAGGCACAGCACCCGCGGCACCTTCAGGTCGCGGCAGACCTTGGCCAGCTTCAGGTAGTCGGGCCGGAAATTATGCCCCCATTCGGAAATGCAGTGCGCCTCGTCGATCGCCACCAGCGCGATCTTCAGCTTCTTCAGCCGCTCGCGGAAACCTTCATTCGCCAGCCGCTCCGGCGCGACATAGATCAGCCGCAGCGAGCCGTCGCGCAGTTGATCCTGCACCCCCTGGTAGTCCTCCTGGCTCAGTGTCGAGTCCAGTCGCGCCGCGGAAATGCCCCGCGCCCGCAGGGCATCGACCTGGTCCTTCATCAGCGCGATCAGCGGCGAAATGACCAGCGTCACTCCGTCCAGCAGCAGCGCCGGCAGTTGATAGCACAGCGACTTGCCGCCCCCGGTCGGGAAGACCGCCAGCATCGAGCGGCCCGCCAGCAGGCCCTCGATCACCGGCTTCTGGCCGCCGCGGAACTCGCGGTGGCCAAAGGCATGTTCCAGGGTTTCGGCCAGGTCGGGCGCCATCATGCCGGCAGCGTCACCTCCAGCAACTCGGTCGCCCCATCCGTCTTCAGGCCGGAGCCATCTTTCGGCATCAGCAGGAAGCTGCCCGGCCCGAAGGTCGCCCCGGATGCCGTCTTCAGGTTCCCGGAAACGACGCTGAAAATCGCAAAGCGGCCTGGCACCGCCGGAACCACCGCCACGCCCTCCGCCAGGATCCGGCGGTTGACCTGGAAGTATTCGCAGCTCGCCAGCGTGGTGCCCTGCGGCTCATCCATCGCCGGCTCGAAATCATTGAAATCGATGCTCTTCATCGACTCCTCGACGTGCAGGTCGCGCGGCTTGCCGTCCAGGCCCATGCGGTTCCAGTCAAAGACCCGGTAGGTCGTGTCGGAGTTCTGCTGAATCTCATGAATCAGGAAACCCGCCCCGATCGCATGCAAACGCCCGGAAGGAATAAAGATGGAATCCCCCGCCTTCGGCTCGATCGCATGAACGCTGTCCGCCACCGTCCCGTCGCTCAGAGCTGCTTCGAAATCCGCTCGCGTCTGCCCGTTTTTCAGACCGACATACAGCTTCGCACCCGGGTCGGCCGCCGCGATGTACCACATTTCGGTCTTCGGCTCGCCGCCCAGTTCAGGCGCCAGCGCCGCCGGCGGATGCACCTGGATCGACAGGTCGTCGCGAGCGTCCAGGATCTTGATCAGGATCGGGAAGCGCGCGCTGTCCGGCAGCCCGGCGCCGAAAATCTCCTCGCGGCTGCTGGTCCACAGCTCGTGCAGGCTCTTGCCCGCCAGCGGTCCGCGGCTCACCACCGACTGCTCCTTGTCACGATCGACGATCTCCCAGGCCTCGCCATACGGAGCCGCATCCGGCAGTTCGCGGCCATAGACCCGCTCCAGTTCGCGTCCGCCCCAGACGCGCTGCATGTAAAGGGGCGTGAACGAAATCGCTTCCATCCCGGGCAGCTTGGCCGCCCCACCCACAAACCGAAAGCCCGGGTTGAGACAAAAATGTACATTTTACCTGATCTTCAGCATTTCGAAATCGGTCTTGCCCGTTCGCCGCGGTGGGGGGATGCTGTCCGCCATTCCACAATGGGGAAAACCGACAACCGCAAACGGGCGGAATTGCCCGAGCCGCCGCCACGCTGGTCGAACGAACTGATCGGGATCATCCTGATCTGTTTCGGCCTGCTGGCCTTCCTTTCGGTGATCTCCTACACGCCCCGCGACCTGCCCGGCTGGGGCATCCTGAAGACGTTCCAGGAAGAGCCGCTCAACGCCAAGCCGCACAATTTCATCGGCCTGGTCGGCGCGCTGCTGGCCTTTGCGCAGATCTCCCTGCTCGGCTCCACCTCCTACATCGTGCCGGTCGCCCTGATCTGGTTCGGCGTCGCGAAGATGGTCTTCAACGGCCGGCTGTGGCCCCGCACGGTGCTCGGCTTTGCCATTTTGGCCCTCAGCGGCTCCGCCTTCATGCACGCCTGGCGCGGCAACCCCGGCGAGCTGCTCGGACCCGGCGGCGTCACCGGCTACTTCCTCGGCCAGCAGATCTTTCTCGCCCTGGTCGGCAAGGTCGGCTCCCTGCTGATCCTCGGCACGGTCTACGCGATCGGCCTGATCCTGCTGACCGGCCAGCCGCCGGTGAGCTTCATGAAAGGCTGCCGCGTGCTGGTCCAGCGCTGGCTGCATGACCTCGGCGAGCGCCGCTCCGGCGCGCAGGAAGAAGCCATGCGCGAAGACCTCCGCCAGGCCGAACGCGAAAAGGACCGTGAGCGCCGCCGCAAGGACCGCGAAACCACCAAGGCGGTCGAAGCCTCCGCCGATCCCCAGCAGCAGCTCCCGCTCCGCGAGGTCCCCGCACCCCAGATCATCGACTCCTCCCAGCGCCGCGCCGACTCACCGAAGCCCGGCGACAAGCCCTTCGAACGCAAGGGCCACCTCTCGCTCACCACCGATGGCTTCGAGGACTACGAGCTCCCCGGCTTCGACCTGCTGGATCCGGAAGACGAAAACGCCCCGCACCCGGAAGCCAACCGCGAGGAACTGCTCGGCATCCAGCGCACCATCATCGACACGCTGCGCTCCTTCAGCATCGAGACCACGCCGGGCGACATTACCCGCGGCCCGACCATCACCCGCTACGAGATCTACCCGTCCACCGGCCTGCGCGTCTCGCGCATTTCCCAGCTGGAAGCCGACCTCGCCCGCGCCACCAAGGCGGAGCGCATCAACATTCTCGCCCCGATCCCCGGCAAGGACACCGTCGGCATCGAACTCGCCAACCTGACCAAGGTCTCCGTCCCGCTCCGCGAACTCCTCCAGGACCCGGAGTTCCGCTCCGCCAAAAAGAAGATCCCGCTCGCCCTCGGCAAGGACGTCTACGGCAAAACCGTCATCGGCGACCTCGCCGCCATGCCCCACCTGCTGGTCGCCGGCGCCACCGGCTCCGGCAAGTCGGTCTGCATCAACTCGATCATCGCCTCGATGCTCTTCAAGTTCGGCCCCGATGAGCTGCGCTTCATCATGGTCGACCCAAAGGTGGTGGAAATGCAGATGTACAATAAGCTGCCCCACCTGATCGTCCCGGTCGTCACCGACCCGAAGAAGGTCGTGGCCGCCCTGAAGTGGGTCGTGAACGAAATGGAGAAGCGCTACCGCGTCTTCGCCAAGACCCGTGTCCGCAACTTCGACGCCTTCAACCACCGCCCGCGCCCTGAAAAAGAAGCCGCCGCGACCGCGGCAGCAGCTCCGTCCACCGACACCCCGCCTTGGGAGGTCCCGGAGGAAGAGGTCGATCAGGCCGAAATCGATTCCATCGCCGCCGCCCTGGAAATGGGCGAACTCGGACCGGAAGCCGGGGAGGATGAGCTGGAGATCGAAGAGGACAAGATCCCGGATCGCTACCCTTACATCGTCGTGCTCATCGACGAGCTTGCCGACCTGATGCAGACCGCCCCGGCCGATGTGGAAATGTGCATCGCCCGCATCGCCCAGAAGGCCCGCGCCGCCGGCATCCACCTGATCATCGCCACCCAGACCCCGCGCGCCGACGTGGTCACCGGCATCATCAAGGCCAACATCCCCTGCCGCATCGCCTTCCAGGTCTCGTCCCAGCTCGACTCGCGCGTCATCCTCGACACCAAGGGCGCCGACAAGCTGGTCGGCAAGGGCGACATGCTCTACCTGCCGCCCGGCTCCGCCAAGCTGGAGCGCTCGCAGGGCGCCTTCGTCTCCGATGAGGAAGTGGAACGCCTGGTCGATCACTGCGCCGCCCAGGCCGAGCCGAACTTCATCGTCGATATCCAGCGCTCCATCGACAGCGGTGGCGACGAGGACGACGAAGAAGACATCTCCGCCGCCGACGAGGAGCTGATCATGAAGTGCATCGACGTCGCCCGCCAGGAGCAGAAATGCAGCACCTCGCTCCTGCAGCGCCGCCTGCGCCTCGGCTACACCCGGGCCGCCCGGATGGTCGACATCCTGGAAGCCCGCGGAGTGGTGGGGCCTGGCGATGGTGCCAAGCCCCGTGAAGTCTATCTGAAATAAGAAACTCGAGCCGGCTCAGGATCCAGCCTGCACCGTCACGCGGTAGAAGGCCTTCTCACCGGCGGGAGCGGTCGTGTCCGTCACGGCGTTAGTTCCGGCCTGGGTCGCGGGAAAGGCCGCGCCGAGATTCACCCAGTCAGAGCCCAGGGTGGTCGAACGCTGAACCTGATAGCTCTGGCCCGGAAGGGTGTCATAGGTCACGACCGGACTTCCGCCGGTGATGAGCACCGACACCTTTGGCAACACCACATCCAGGCTCGAAAGACCAAACAAAGAACGGGCACCGGTGACGATCCAGGGGCCAAAGTCGCCATTGCCAACGATCGTGTCGGCATCGTCCGAAATTCCCACCGAGCTCCGGAAAATCGCCTCATTGATCGTGAGGCCCGCCGCCGTCAGGGCGTCCGACAGGCGCTTGTGGACCGATATTCCGGACCAGATCGCCGCGGAGGTTGCAAAAGTGTAGGTCGGGTCGTGGCCCAGGCCGTTGTTGATGGTCGTTCTGGTATTCACCAACCCGACGATCGCCGTGCCATCGGAGTTCGTCGCCGCGGCCTGGGTGCCGGCGCTCGCCAGCGTGGTGCTCGGGTAGGAAATAGGCCTTAGCAGGGTGATCCCGCCAATGGTGTTGCCCGTTTTCGTCCAAGAAACCGCAACCGGCCTGGGGACTGACTGGCTCTCACCCGACAGGGCAAGAAACAGATTCCCGAAACCCACGAGTGTTGACCCGTCCGCGGAGATGCCACGGACGGACGAGGAGTAAGAGATACTCGGCAGGGGAGGCGCACTGCCGACGTTCCCAAGAGCCTGGATGGCGCCGTTGCCCACCACGGCGAATGCCTCCGATCCGTTGGACGACCAGCTTTCACCGCCGATGACGGTGCCGTCGGCCGAGGCCACCCGGGCGTTGGAGTTGATGATGCCGCCACTCAGGTCCCCAAGGCTGGTCGAGGTTCCTGCAACCCACTTGAAAGCCATCTGGTCCGTCTGGACGGTGCTGAAGTTTCCGAGCACCGTGCTACCGTCCCTCGATATGCCCATTCCAGAGGCCGTGGGAGGCAGGGAAAGCGGGGGCATGTTGATGCCAGCCAGACCTGGAATGTATTGATATCCTCCGGCCTGGGTCCACCGGTAGGCCTTGTACTGCCCGTCGTTGAAAACCGCCCCGGCGAATGCCGTGCCATCCCCGGAAATGGCCACTGGCGAGACAACGGCAAGCGCGACTCTGCCCCCGGCCTGGGTCCAGGTGAAGCTCCCGGCGCTGTCGCTGCCGAGCACCGTCCGGCCGTCGCCGGACACGCTGATGATCGTTGAGCCGATGGGCAGCGTGGTGAGTACCGGCACGGCGGAAGCCCGGGAAAGGAGCAGCACGGTGGCCGCGGTGAGAAGGATGGAAGCTTTTGTGGTCATGGCAGTTAATACACGATTTGTAGCCGGTCACTACTCCACGAAGTTTTGCAATTTCCAGCAGGGATTCCGTTGGAAACGCCACACGATCCCGCAAGTTGTTCATTTACAACCTGATGAAGAAGTTCGTAAAAATTCTGTAAGTTTGCCAAGAAATCGCAACTTCACACGACTTGCTTGGTGAACAGATTGCGAACGCCTAGCCCGATGGGTGCCGGCAGCGCCATTTGCCCCAGATTGAAACATCATTCCTTAGATGAAACACACCATCATCCTTCCTTGCCTCGGACTTCTTGCCCTGGCCTCGGCCAACGCCCAGAGCACCCCGACGCCCAAGCCAGGCACCGTTGCCCCAGCCGTCCTTCAGGCGACGATCGTTAACGAAACCGGCACCACCAGTTCGGTGACTGGCGGCGTTCGCACCACCTACACCTCGGCCACGACCCGCATCAGCAACCGCGAAATCCTCGGTGCCATGGCCGTCGCGACCGCAGCGTCCCCAACAGCGGTTCCACCAGTGGTCGCCGGTCCTGCCCTGCTTGACGGCAGCATCGCCGGCTGGTCGATCGCCCGCGTGGCTGACGCCACGGGCGCCGGCAAGCTTTACGCCATCAAGGCTGGCAAGGCTGCTGTCGCCGTTCCTGTGCACCTGCTGATCCAGCCGGTCGTCACCGGCCAGTCCCGCGTCGGCACGGTTGTCGTCCCGACCACCGGCGCCACCACGACCAGCACCAATGCCAAGGCCTACGGCACCGCCAGCGTCCTGAACGGCACCGCCAGCGTTTCCGGCACCGACACGCTGAAGAGCGCTGTGCTCAAGACCGGCACGACCAGCACCGTGGTCCTCGCCCGCACCGAAAACTACACGATCATCGGCCAGCGCACCAACTTCACCGGCCTCGCACTGGCTGGCGGCACGGTCAACGCTTCCTTCCGCATCCCACGGTCGACCCCGACCAACCTGGTGACGCTGTTCCCAGGCACCGCGACTCCTTGATCGGTTTCATCGGTTGATAGCCTGCTTCCCGGAGACCTGGTCTCCGGGAAGCTCTTTTTGTTTGTTCAGTTCCGTATCGTTATGATGAAACGCCCAGCTCTGATCGCCCTCTGCGTCCTGGCCGTAATTTCCGCCGGGTGGCTGATGCAGCGTGGAAAAACCGGCGCCGCTTCACCCGTTCCCCAGGAGCAGGCCTCCGCCGCCGTGACGGCCCAGTCTTCCGCACGCCTGAACGAGCGCCGCGCCGCCGAAGCCCAGGTCACCCCCGGCTCGCTTCCTTCCCCGGCTCCCGCCAGTTCCCCTGAAGAAAAGGAGCAGCGGTTCGACGCCATCAATGCCGCGGCGACGACCTACGCCCCGGAAGGCATCCGCGACATCAAGCCCTACCTTCTCGATCCCGACGCGGAGATCCGCCTGGCCGCCAAGGATGGCCTGATCGTCCTCGGCGAAGCCGGTGGAGCCAGCGCCCTCCGCGCCGCCGCCAAACAGCTCAAGGATCCCCGCGAGGCGGCCGTCTTCCTCGAAGCCGCCGATTACCTGGAACTGCCCTCCTGGTCCGAGACCGAGGAAGCGCAGGTCCTGGCCGGAAAGATCCCGGCTCCTGCCGTTGTCGAACCGGCTCCCGACCAGCAACAGCAACCGCAAGAGCCTCAGCAGCAGTGACCGCCCCCCAGGCCAGCAGCGACCCCGGCAACTGGATGGCTGAACTGCTGGCCCGGTACGAACTGCCGTTGCTGAAGCACGCCTACGCCAATTGCTCTGATCGTGAACTGGCCCGGGATGCGGTCCAGGAGACCTTCTTCCGCCTGATCCGGACCCGTGAAAACGGGATGCCGGAAAACATCGCCGCCTGGCTTTTCACCGTCTGCCGGAACATCGTCACCGACCATCTGCGCCGCCAGAACGTGGTGCAGTTCGGCTGGGAGGTGCGCCACCTGGACGTCGAGACCCCGGATCTTTCGCCGGACGACCGGCTGGAGCGCAGCGAGCGCGACATCCGCCTGGCAGAACTGGTGGCCGCGCTGCCCGAACGCGAGCGCGAGTTGGTCCGCCTGAAATTCCAGGCCGGGCTGAGCTACAAGCAGATCGAGGAAATCACCGGCATCTCCCAGGGCAACATCGGTTACTTCATCCACAAGGCCGTCAAAGGCATGAAGGAACAGTGGCGGCAGGAAGGAGGCGCGGAATGAACGAAGACCCCTTTCTGGAATTGCTTCAGGGAGCACTGGAAGTTCCCGATGACCTGACCCTCGGCCCTTCCGCCCGCAGCCAGTTGCTCGCCGCCGCCGCGGCAGCGCGGGACGCGAACGAAAAGATCGTTTCCTTTCCCCGCGCTTCAAGTGTCGAGCAGGAGGCGTTCGACTGGCTGGCCGGCGAGCGCACCGCCGGCAGCGCCCTGCTCGGGGCAATCATTGCCTCCCCGGGCCTTCAGGTCTCGCTGGAAGAAGACCGCCGGTTTCTGCGCTCGCTGCGTCAGGCGCTGCGCCACCCCGTGGCGGCATCGCGCACCACCGCACGCCGCCGTCCGGCTTCAACCTTCGCCGCGATCGCTGCGCTGTTGCTGATTTCCGCGATCCCGGCCTGGAAGGTGATCCCTCATTCCGGGGGCGGCCGGCTGGCCGCCGCCCCGGCTCCCGCGAGCCCGGCTCCTGTCCTTGCCGTTTTCCATCGGGAAGATCGCCGGGACCTCTCTTCCAACCCGGCATCTTCCGGCAGAAGATCATCAGATCCGGGAGCCGCCGGGGCCACGCGACCGGCCTCCGCGGCCTCCCAATCGCTGTCCGGCGAGGCGAACTCTTTGCCGCCGAGCTGGATTGCGGGCGCAGGTTGCAGCATCGCGGCCACCGATCCTGACTGGCAAGCGTCGCGCCCGGAGATGGTCTCCATTCCCCAGGGGGCCGAAATGCCGCTGGCCTGGGACCGGGTGACCGATCCCGCGCCGGAAAGCAGCGCGCTCGCCGCCAATGACTCCCGCGAGAAGGCAGCCGGGTATTTCCCGGGCATGTCGACGGATCTGCACCTGGACAACTCCCTCCTGTTCGCCTCCCGCGGCGACGGCGAAGAGCTCTCTATCCCGGAACCCGGCGGAGCCGCGCCGGTCATGGTCGGGTTCATGATCCTCCTGATGCACCGCTTCCGGCGGCGCTTTCCCAAGGAGTATCACCCGATCCGCCCTTGATTCAGTTAAGGCTTCTAAGTATTCATGCGTCCGGAAATGGCGCGGAACCCGAACAAACAGATCACCCTCGGCAATCAGGCGCTGGCCAATCGCCGCAAGCCGCGCCAGACGCTGAAGGATGCGCTGTTGACTGCCAATGCGCGGGCGCATGAGCGCACCAACCGCCGTCTGGAGCGCGGCGACTGGAAATCGGTCCAGGCTGCCATCGCGGCGACCCACGACGACTTCGGTGACGCGCCCGGAGCCCTGGTGCGGATATCCCGCCTGCTGCTGGCCTGCCTGTTGATGCCGCTGTGCTGGATCACCACCTGGACCTTCCTGTCGCAGTTCACGGATGCGACCCACCAGAACTTCTGGACCACCACCCCGGCCTGGTACTTCTGCACCGGCGTGCTGCTGATGACCGGCTGGTTCGTCACCGGACTGTTTCGCGGCAGCTTCCTCTACTTCTACGTGCTGGGCCATGAACTGACCCACATCCTGTTCATCTGGCTGTTCCGCGGCCGGGTCAGCGACTGGGGCGTGAGCCGTGACGGCGGCTACGTAACGACCGACAAGTCGAACATCGTGATCGCTCTGGCTCCCTACTTCGTGCCGCTGTGGTCGGCTCTGGCGGTGCTTCTCTATGCGGCCGCCGGGTATTTCTGGCCCTTCCCGCCCGCTGCGGAAAAGGTCATCTTCGGTCTGACCGGATTCTTCTGGGCCTTCCACCTGCTGTGGACGCTGTGGATGATCCCGCGCGACCAGCCGGACCTGCGGGAAAACGGCACCTTCCTGTCACTGATCATCATCTATCTCACCAACCTGCTGCTGCTTTCCGCGCTGATGTGTCTGGTCTCCGGCACGCTCGGCTTCCATGGCTTTGCCCTGGAGTGGACTTCGAATGCCGCGCATTTCCTGGATGTCGTCCGCGTCTGGTGGCATCAGGTGACCTGATTCGCAATCCCTACGCGATGCCGTGATCCGGCCCCGCCGGATTGACAATGGGAACAAGAGGTTTATGCCTGCTTAGCCAGACGGACCGGCAAAAGTTCTTATCTCCCCCGCCGGTATCGAACGGTTCCTCCTCCATTTTATCAGGACCATGAAATCCCTCGCCCTCCTGGTCGCCCTGCCGGCGCTCCTTTCCGTTGCCCAAGCCAACGTCTACAACCGTGTCACCGTCGGTGGCCGCATCGTTTCCGCCACCACCCCTGTGGTGAAGGAGACCAGCACCTCGACCTCCTCCACTTCGAAGCTGATCGCGAGTTCCATCACGTCGGCATCGATCCTCGACATCCT
>JAQGPE010000478.1 GCA_028293225.1 Akkermansiaceae bacterium
GACCGGGCCTTTTTCTACAGCCGCTTAGTCGTCGCGGAGGTCAAATGATCACCGCGCACGAATGGATCGCGATCGCCACGGTATTGGCGGGTCTGCTCGGCGGGCTTCCAGTCTTGCGCAAGCTCAGCCTGTCGTGGGGCGCCTCCGCGGAGGTCTCGCGGAAATCGGTCCACGTCGCGATGGGGATCGCGTGCGCGTGCTTTCCGTGGATCTTTGACCGGCCGCTGCCGGTATGGGTTCTCGCCGCACTGGCCACGATTCCGCTGATGCTCCTCAGGCTGATCCCGTCCCTGCGGCTGGGCGTCGGATCCGGGCTGCATGGGATCAATCGCCCCTCTTATGGCGAGGTGCTTTTCGCTCCGGCGGTCGCGCTGGTTTTTCACCTCTCCCAGCACAACCACCTCCTGTATGTGATCCCGGTCATGATCCTGACCGTCGCGGATGCCGCCGGAGCGATTGCCGGGACGCACTGGGGTAGCCGGATGTATGTCTGCGGAACGGGGCGGAAAAGTGTCGAGGGCTCCGTGGCGTTCTTCCTGGTCGCCTGTCTGTGCGGGTTCATTCCGCTGTACGGTGCGGATCCCTCGCGGCTATTTCACTGGCTCGGAGTCTCCCTGATCCTGGCGATCCTGACCACCATGGCGGAGGGCATTTCCGACCGCGGCTTCGACAATCTGGTCATCCCGGTGGGTTGTCACTTTCTCCTCGCCCGCCTGATGGAGAGTGACAGCTCCTTACTCGCGGTCCGCTTTCTGGCTGCCGCGGTGATGTTGGCGGTGGTCGTGTCCGGCTCGCCCTGGAGTTCGCTGACCGGCAGTGCGCTCATCGGCGCCGCCCTGCTGGGCTATGGCTGCGCGGTGCTGGCCGACTGGCGGTTTCTGCTACCGCCCCTGGGGGTATTCCTGTGCCACCTGTTCACCACCCGGCGGCACCAGCTCAAGGAGGTCTTCGACCACCGGCTGGATGCGATCATTTCCCACGCGATTGCCTGCCTGCCATGGGTGCTGGCGGTGGATCGGCAATGGCTGCCGGATTCGGTGGCGCTGGCGGGCATTTCCTTCTCAATGGCGGTGCAACTGGCGCTGCTCGACACTGCGACCCAGATCCATGTTCACGGGCAGGCGCGGATCCTGAGGGCCACGCTCAAAGGCTGGTTGATCGCCGGACTGCCGGGCTTGGTGGCACTCTGGATCGCTCCTGACCACCTCCTTTTGCCGCTCGCGATCTCCGTTCTCCTCACGCCGGTTCTGTGCTATCTGGTTCAGAGTGCCGACCGGCGGAGCCCGATCACTTCGATGGCCATGTGGATGGTCAAGGGGCTGCTTTCGCTCATGGCCGCCACCCCCGTTCTTCTTCTCCGATGAACCAAGCGTCTTTTCTCCTCCAGCCAGGCAGTCAGATTCCCGGTCTCGAACCGGTCACCGGCCTGCTGGGTCCGCATCACCTGGCGCCAGCCGGCGATCTGCCGGACGCCCGGGCCTACGTCACCGATGGCAAAGATTTCATCCTCGCTCATGCGGCTCTGTGGTGGACCGATACGCCCAAACTCGACGGCGTGCCCATCGCCACGATCGGAGGCTTCGAAGCGGTGGATGAAGCCTCGGCCGCCATGCTGCTAGCAGGCGCCGCCAATCACCTCAAAAGCCTCGGCTTCCAGACAGTGGTCGGACCGATGAATGGCAATACCTGGCGGAGCCATCGTTTCGTGGTGGAGAGCGACGGAACCAGTCCCTTCCTGCTGGAACCACGAAATCCGGCACCTTATCCGGAGTGGTGGGAAACCGCGGGGTTCACGCTGCTTTCCAGTTACTCTTCCTCCAGCTTGCCGCTTGACGGACAGGCGACGATGGCCGCCGCGCTGAGGGAGCGCCTGCTCCGCTCCGGAGTGGTGATCCGGCCGCTCGATCCCGCCCGTTATGACGAGGAGCTGCGCGCCATCCACGCGCTCAGCCTGCGCAGCTTCGCCGGCAATTTCCTCTACACCCCGCTGGAGGAGGAAGGCTTCATGGAAGCCTATCGCAAAGTCCGCGACCGCGTGGATCCCGACTTGGTCCGCATCTCCGAACGGGATCGCCAGCCGTGCGGTTTTGTCTTCGCCATCCCGGATCTCGAAGCCGCCGCCCGGGGCGAAAAGCCGGCCGTGATCGTGAAAACGCTGGCCGTCGATCCCGCCGCCCGCTGTGCCGGACTGGGCAGCCTGCTGGTCGAGGAAATCCATGAACTCGCCCGCGCGAAGGGCTACACCGAGGCGATCCACGCCCTGCAGCACCAGTCGAACACCTCGCTGAAAATCACCGGACGCCACCACGGCCACATGATCCGCCGCTACGCGCTGTTCTCGAAGCTACTATGAATCTGGTGGCTCTACTGGCGGAGCGGGCGGCGGAATCTCCGGACCGCCCGGCCCTGACCGATCGCTTTCGCGGAGCCGACCGGGTGCTGACCTACGGGGAACTGTTAGAGCAGGTCGAACAGGGCGCCGGCCGTCTCAAGGCCTTCGGCCTGCAAAGAGGCCAGACCATTCTCGTTTTCCAGCCGGTCTCGATCGAACTGTATGGGATCCTCCTCGCCGCCTTCCATGCCGGGATCCGGGTGATGCTGGCCGATCCCTCCGCGGGCAGGGAGTTCCTGGCCCTTTGCTGCAGGCGCCTGCCTCCCGATGCGTTCTTCGGTCCGTGGAAGGCTCATCTGCTGCGTTGGGCGGTCCCGGCCATGCGGCGGATTCCGCTCTCGATCCGCTCCTCGGGCTGGTTTCCCGGCACGCACTCCTGGCGGATCGCCGCTTCCCCCGCCCCGCTGGCCGAACTCCCGGATGAGGAGGCCGCGCTGATCACCTTCACCAGCGGCAGCACTGGAGTGCCCAAGGCCGCGGTGAGAACCCATGGGTTCTTGCTCGCCCAGCACCGCACCCTGTCCCGTGCCCTGGATTTCGAACCAGGAGAAGTCGATCTGATCACCCTGCCGGTCTTCGTGCTCGCCAACCTCGCCTCCGGCCTCACCAGCGTCCTGGCCGATGCCGACCTGCGCCGCCCGGGCAGCGTGAAGTCCGAAACGGTCCGCGCCCAGTGCGCCCGCCATGGCGTGACCCGCTGCGCCGCTTCCCCGGCCTTTTTCGAGGCCTTGCTCAAGACTCCACCCCTGCCGCCGTTGGCAAAAGCCTTCACCGGCGGCGCTCCGGTATTCCCGGATCTGCTGGGCCGCCTCTCTGCGGCCATGCCCGCAGCCTCGGTGGTGGCGGTGTTCGGTTCCACCGAGGCCGAGCCGATGACGCATCTCGACGCTGCCGAATACACTCCTGAACGACTGGACCGCACCCGGACCGGCGCAGGCCTTTGCGCCGGAAAAGCGGTCCCCGAAATCGACCTCCGCATCCTCCGCGATCACTGGGGTCAATCCCTACGGCCGATGACCTCCGCGGCCTTCGACCAACTCAACCAGCCGCCCGGCGAAACCGGAGAAGTGGTGGTCAGCGGCAAGCACGTCCTTTCCGGCTACCTCGATGGCCTCGGCGACGAGGAGTCCAAGATCCACGTCGATGGGCAAATCTGGCACCGCACCGGCGACGCCGGCTGGCTCGATCATGAGGGCGTGCTCTGGCTCCTGGGCCGCTGCGCCGCGAAACTTCCGGCCGCCGCGGTGGAACGGTCCGACCTCCCCGCCGGAGCCCTGGACTACCCCTTTGCGATCGAAAGCGCTATCCGCGTCGAGCACCCCGCCATTCGCACCGCAGCGGTCGGCTGGTGGGATCGCCGGACTCTCATCGTGGGTGGATCGCCGGCGGCGGAGGCGCTCAGGAAAATCGAGAAAGCCG
>JAQGPE010000581.1 GCA_028293225.1 Akkermansiaceae bacterium
GGTGGCGCAACGGCAAGGACCGGACCGACATCGATCTCTCCGGGGCGTTTTTTGACGAAGCGTTCAACTACGTGGATGTCATTTCCTACTATAATCTCCGTAATTCGATGGGTCACCACAGCGGGGACATCGTGGACGCTCCGAAGGGAGCCGCGGAGTTCTTCGACCTGGATCTGGATGCGGCGAGGAAGAAAGGAGTGCGCTATGTGGTGATGTCCGTGAACAGCTTCACTGCGCAGCCGTATTGCGACCTGCCGGAGTGTTTTGCTGGCTGGATGGGCCGGGCGAAACCGGATTCCGGTGAGATATTTGAGGCCAGGACCGTGCTCAACAAGGTGGACCTGACGGCCAATACGCGGACCTGCCTGCCGGCGATTTTCGACATTGAGGCCCGTCAGGTGATCTGGGCGGACGTTGCTCTGGCCGGATCTCCCTACTGGAACAATGTCGCCAACAATCTTTCCGGAGTCGCTCTGATGCTGAGGGCGCTGCTGAGTTTGGAGAAACCGACGCTGGAGATGTTGTTTCGCCTGCACGTCAGGGCGCGCGGCATCCCAGTGGCGTCGCGAGAGGAGGCGAAGGTGGTGTTTTCTCCAGATGCAGGGGTGACGCCATTCGATATTCCGATGATTTTAGCGGAGTATTTATAAGTGAGGCCTTTGGCCGTCGGCTTTTGAGAACGAGAGAATCGGGCGTTTGACAAGAGCGAGCGCGGCGGAGTTGAACAGGAGAACGGAACGCTGGGACGCACTCGTCTTGCGGCTTTGCCGGGTTTTGGAACCAGGGGTTCGGTCGCTTCGCTCGGTCACCCCTGGCTGTCACATTTCGCCTCTTTGAGGCTCCATGAATTGAGGTGTGGCCAACTGCCTCCGTGTCGATGGCTGGGTTTTAAAGCGGGGCTTTTTTGAGGTCGGACTGGAAGTCGCCTTTGTCGCGGACGCGTTTGGCGGGGTCGTCCTTCCACATGAAAAGGGCCTTGAGGACGTCCTTGAACTCGGGCTTGAGGGTGTGGGCGTCGCGTTCGATGTCGATGGCGGCGGCGACTTCATGCTCGTCGGTGAACTCGGGCTTCTTGGCCTGAGAGCCGGCTTCGTAGGCGCTGCGGACCATCTCGCGAACCTCGGCGTGCGCGGAGATGAGATCGTTTGCCGCGAGGGTGACCGAATGGTCGGGGGGAAGGCCATCGAGGGCGGCTAGCAGCCGGCTTTCGGCGGATTCGATCCTAACCTGCAGCTGGTCAGCGCTTTCGGTACTGGAAGATGGTAGTGGAGAGGTAGCCATGGGGCAACATGCCACTGTTTCAAGGGCTTCGCAAGGGATGGAAGAGCGGGGATGGCCACGCGATTTTTCGACCGCGGGGCGATTTCCTGTCACAATCCGTGCGTGTGGATGCAACTCAGGGTGAAAAGCCATGCAAGCCGCCCGAATCTTCAACCCCATGCCCATGGACCGGACCGAGTTCTCCGAATTGATCCAGTCGCACCACCGCGTCCTGTATGCCTATGCCATCGCGATCTCGCGTTCCGAGACGGTGGCGCGGGACCTGGTGCAGGATGCCTTTGTCGCGGCGTGGCAGAGCATCGGCACCTTTGACGTGACGCGGGATTTCCCGTCGTGGCTGCGGGGAATCGTCCGCAACAAGTGGCGCGAGCACTGCCGGGTGTATGCACGGGAGGTGGCGATGGATGAGAAGGCTTTTTCGCGGCTGGAGCAGACGCTGGCTCCCTACTCCGAGGGTGACAACGCCCTCTTTTCCCGTCTCGCGGAGTGCCGCGAGAAACTCCCCGATCCGATGCAGGAGGCGATCACGCTGAGCTACGATGAAGGTCGTAGCAGCGACGAAGCCTCCGCTGCTTTATCCCTGAGTCCGGCGGCATTCCGCAAGCGCCTGGAGCGCGCGCGTGAAGCCATCCGCCTCTGCCTGTCGAAATCCCTCTAACATTTTTCCCTTTTTTGTCATGACCACTCCTGAAGATCCCTCCGACCGTTTGATCGACTCCCTGCTGCGCGAACAGGCGCGGCGGCGGGCGGCGGATGAAGAACTGATCGCCTCGATCCATGCCGCGCTGGATGGCGCGGGCGGCAAGACGACGGCGAGGATGAAGCGATTCTCCCCGCGAATGGGACTGTTGCTGGCGAGTGCGGCGGCGGTCGTGCTGGTGGCGGGCGGGATGGCCATTTGGAAGCGCGGAGAATCTCCGGGTGTGCCGCAAATCGTATCGGCATCCTCAGGGAGGCAACCGGGGTTTTCTCCTGCCCGGCAGCCTGCGCCATTTCTTCCGGAGGGGGATAGGGCCATGGAGGCTCCGCGTTCCGAGGCTCCCTCGGCTGGCATTGCGATGCGGGACGGGCAACGAGTGATCGATCCTCAGGCTGCGAAGTCACGGCAGCCCAGAAATCCGGAGGGAGTTAAGGTGGGTGATCCCTATCCATTGCCGGAAGGTGCGGGTGATAGTCCTCCGGAGGGGGTTCCATCGGATTCCGGAATTGCTGCGAACGGTGGCAGCACCGGGCGGGTTGAGGCGCCACCGATGCCGCCTGCTGCGGCGATTGCGGCGCTGCCCAAGGCTTTGCCGGTGATGCCGGAGCCGGCGACGCCGCGGCCTGGGCTGAATGAAGGGACAGTGGCGAAACGGGTGGAGGCCGGTGAGAGTTCCTTCGTCCTTCCCGATGCACCGTCGGAGGCGCTGGCGGATGCCGAGCTGCCGCCGGGGCTGGATACGGGGAGAGGCGCGGGCTCGGGTGGCGGGTCCGGTGGGGGGCGCGGTTCCGGCAGCGGAGTCGGGAGTGGGACGGGTCCGGGCAGGGGGGTGGGAGAGACCTATGATAGGTCACTCGGGGATAGGCGGACGAATCAGGCTCAGGTAGCGGGGATTTCGCATGATGCGATTCCGGGAAGTCCGCAGGCTTTCGACAAGGAGCGGGGGGTGGTGCAACCGAATGAAGGAGCCAATGGCGAGCACTACGGGCAGTTGGTCGACCAGCCGTGGAAGTCGCCTTGGCAGGATCCGCTGTCGACGTTTTCGATCGATGTGGATGCGGCGTCCTACACGAACATCCGCCGGATGATCCGGGCGGGGAAGAGCATCCCGCCGGACGCGGTGCGGATCGAGGAGTGTCTGAACTACTTTGACTATCGTTATGAGGGTCCGAAGGGGAATGGTCCCTTCGCGGTGCTGGGGACGCTGGTGAAGAGTCCGCTGCAGGCGGGGCACCTGCTGGCGCGGGTGGCGATCAAGGGCCGGGAGATCGAGAAGAACGCGCGGCCGGCGTCGAACCTGGTGTTCCTGATCGACGTGTCGGGATCGATGCAGGACACGATGAAGCTGCCGCTGTTGCAGCGGAGTCTGGAGCTGCTGGTCGATCAGCTGGACGAGCGCGACCAAGTGGGGATCGTGGTGTATGCGGGGAATGAAGGCGTGGTGCTGGACTCGACCCGCTTGACCGGAGATGGAAAGAGCCAGGCGCTGCAGGCCTTGAAGAAGCTGGAGGCGGGTGGCTCCACGAATGGCGGAGCGGGGATCAAGCGGGCGTATCAGATGGCGGCGAGCCATTTCATCCCGGGCGGGGTGAACCGGGTGATCCTGGCGACCGACGGCGACTTCAATGTCGGGACGACGAGTCAGAACGACCTGGTCGAGCTGGTGAAGGAGAAGGCCAAGAGCGGGGTGAACCTGACGGTGACCTCGTTCGGAGACGGGAATCTGAACGACGCGATGCTGGAGGCGATCACCAAGGATGGGAACGGCAACTACTACTATATCGACAGTGACAACGAGGGGCGGCGGATTTTCCTGGAGAAGCTGA
>JAQGPE010000620.1 GCA_028293225.1 Akkermansiaceae bacterium
GCGATCCCTCCACCGGGCACGTGGGCCGAGCGAAGGTAGAGCGAGTTCAGGCTATCCCAGTCCAGCCACTCGATGTTGGCTTCGATGTTCCAACCCGGTGCCGGGCGGTAAGAGTAGCCGAAGGCCAGTTTCATCGGCGTTTCGAAGCCGATGGTGGCCGGCCCGGTGCCGAGGATGTTCGAGTAGACCTTGCCCTTCAACTCCTGGGAGGTGGCGGTGGTGGCCGTGAGACCGAAGGCATGTTGCTCCGTCGGCTGCCAGCGGATCCCAAGCTCGCCGGAAACGGAGGTGCCATCCGCCTTCACCCGCAGGAAGTCGAGCGGCGCGATTCCCAACCCCTGCTCCAGGGTGAGGTTGGCATAGTTGAAAGAAACGGCCGCACCGACGGAAATCGTATCGGTGACATCGTAGGCCAGGGCCGCCGTGGTCGAAACGTAGATCAGCTTGGCCTCGGTGATCACCGTGCGGAACGGCGAACCCTGGGTCCAGTCGGCGCCGAGGCCGAACGGACTGTTCACGCCGAAACCCCAGGCCAGCTTGTCGTTGATCGGCGCGCCATAGAAGAGGTTCGGCACGGCCTGCCACTCCGACTTCGCACCGAAGCGTTCCGTTTTGGTCGTCACCTTGGTGCCGAGATCAATCGCATAGAGGCTGACCTCCGCTTCCGGCGCTGTGAGCTGGGTCAGACCGGCCGGGTTATAGAAAACAGCCGAGGGCCGGTCCGCGCTGGCGACAAAGGCATTGCCGCGCGCGGTCGCAAAAGCGTCCTGGTTGGGCAGGTAGTAACCGGCAGCACCCACCGTGGCGGGGATCAAACCGAGACAAAGCAGTGGAAAAAGATGGGGGCGCATGACTTTCGGGAGGTGAATCCTTAAGAAGCATTTACTAACGAAAAGGAACCCTTCCTGTCATTCTCAAAATAGAAACAGTCCCAAAACATGACAGTTTCCACCACGCCAGCCGTGAGAACGCCCGGCAAAGAACGACTCACTTCTCCCGGGTAAAAGACCGCTTCCCCTTCAGTCCTCCAGCTTGCGATCCCGGGCCGCATCGTGGCGGCGCTGGAAATCGGTGGGGCTGACCTCGTAGAACGACTGGAATTCGCGACTGAAATCCTTGGTCGAGGGAAAGCCCAGCTCCATCGCCGCTTCCTTGATCGGCAGGCCTTCCAGCAACAGCTGGCGGGCCTCCACCATCCGCTCGCGGCGCATCCAGTCCTTTGGACTGATCCCCAGCGAGTCGGTAAAGGCGCGGTGCAGTTGCCGGTCGGAAATCTGCAGGCGGCTGCACAGGTTCATCACCTTGAAACCCAGTTCACGGATGATCGGGCGCAGGAGAATCGGTTCGGGCTCGCGCGGGCGGAGAGCCACCACGCGTCCGTTACGATAGGCGATTTGGAGTTCGGGACGCTTCATCCAGAGAGAGTTCTGCCGCCCGGCACCCCGGTAACGAGGCGCCTAGGCTTGCGTCCGCAAGACTATCGTACGGACGAGGTCTTAGAGAAGCCCCAATGCAGAAGAAATCAAGAGGTCGTCGTCAAAAAGCCAGCGGGCGACATCCGCTCCCGGAGCGGCCTCGGTGCTCGCTCCGCCAGGCTTGACCTCCAGAGCCACGCCGGTCGTGCCGCGCAGCCGCGTCACCGAAGCGCCTGCATCGTAGACGCCAATGAGGGCTGCCAGAACCGGGATCGCTTCTTCGCCACCCTTGCCGGTGACTCCGAAGAGTCCGGCCAGCTGGGCTGGAAACGGATCCGCGGCGGATTCCAGACGGAACTTGTCACCCGTTGAGGAAACCGTGGCGCCGATGCTTGCGGCAAAGGCATTGATGCGTTCTTCGACGTTGGAACCTGAGAACCCCGCACCCAGCGCCCTCTCAAGCAGGCTGGCAAGGCGCACCTGCGCCTCGTGAACCTTCCGCCAGGAGTCGACGCCGACATCGACCGCGCCGCTGCGGCCACCACCGGCAGCCGCACCAAAGGCTCCGATCCGCACGAACGACGCGATCGCTTCGGCAGCATGCTTCACCGGCATCCCCGCAACGGCAGGCGCCAGGGCAAAGGAGGCGAGACGGGCCGAATAGATCACATTGCCCAAGGCCTGGACCTTCGCACCCATCAACATGTTCAGCTCATGCTTGATGATGAAAAACTCCATCGCACGGCGCAGCGTCACCTCGAACTCCGTCACCTCCCACGGCTTCGTGATGTAGCGATAAATCCCGCCGCGGTTGACGGAGCCGATCGCGGCATCCAGGTCCGAATAAGCGGTCGAGAGAATCTTGATCACATCCGGCCACTGGTCGGAGATCTTCGACAGAAAGCCCACGCCGGTCTCATTCGGCATGCGCTGGTCCGTGACGATAATGCCGATTTCGCTGGCGTGCTCCCGGAACACAGCCAGAGCCTCGACACCGTCTCCGGCCTCCAGGATGCGGAAAGTCTCTCCGTAAAGGCGACGGAAGTATTTCCTGGTCTTCTCCTCGTCGTCTACGAAGAGAATCGCGTATTTCTGATAGTCGTAGCTGAGGTCGCTCATGATTCGGGATCGCTTGTGTCGTTAGAATCGTCGTCTTCCGGATAGTCCAGTCCAGGCGGCGGAAAAAAGATAGTAAAACAGGTGAATTCACCCACCCGGGTATCCACCTCGATGTGGGCGCGATGGCGGCCAAGGATCTGATGAGTAATGCTCAGGCCCAAACCCATCCCCTTGCCCACATCTTTGGAAGTGAAAAAAGGATCGTAGATTTTTTCCAGCACATCTCTCGGGATGCCCGCGCCGTTGTCACGGACGGTGGCTTCCCAGCCGCCAGCGGCGGAACGCAGGTTGATGTCGATCCGGCCGGCTTCTCCATCCGGAGAGGCTTCGAGGCGCTCGGCGATGGCGTCCACCGCGTTCTGGAACAGATTCACGAAGACCTGGATCAGCTGATTACTGTTCCCGGTGATCAGCGCCTTGGGCGGCGCGGTCACCTTGAAAGTCACCTTGTCGGACAGCTGATGGCTCACCAGGCGGCGCGAACGCTCGACCACCTCGACCAGATCCGCCTCCCCGCCCACGCGGTTGTCGTCGCGGGTGAACTGGCGCAGGTCGGCCACGATCTGGGCGACGCGCTCGACGCCCTCGCTGATGTCGCCGGTGATTTCCTCGTATTCAGAGAGTTCGTCCTTCGGCAGATACTTCCGGAAGCTGCCGAGGGTGTGCAGGCCGGCCCGCGCGTAGTTGAGCGGGTTGTTGATCTCGTGAATGATGCCCGCGGCCATCTGGCCGAGACCGGAGAGCTTCTCGTTGCGGATCAGCAGCACCTCGTTCTCCTTCAGCTTCTCCATGGCGGCCGCAAGGTCGCGGTTCAGATTGGAGAGTTCACGGCGAATGGCGGCCATGGCCAGTTGGTTGCGCAGCCGCAACACGAGTTCGGTGCTGGAGAATGGCTTGGTCAGGAAATCGCTCGCCCCCGCGTCGAGAGCCTTCAGCTTCGTCTGCTCGTCGGCCCGGGCCGTCAGCATCACGATCGGCATTTCGCGGGTCTCGTAGTTGGCCCGGATCTCGCGGCAAACCTCCACGCCGTCCTTTTCCGGCATCATGTGGTCCACCAGCGCCAGCACCGGGTTGTGAAGCTTGGCCAGCGCAACGGCTTCGGCACCGTCCCGGGCCTCGATCACATCGGCATTCTCAAGCTGCATCACCAGATAGCGGCGCATGTCAGGCTCGTCGTCAGCCACCAGAATCAGCGGCCGGTCACTCGTCGAGCGGCCCACTTGCCTCGGCACCACCGTCAAGGGGATCACGTCGGCCGGCCGGGCCACGGACAGCGCGGCCTTCTTATGAAGCTCTTCGATATGGCGGCCTGACTCGGAGCCCTCGACCACCGTGGTGTCCAGAGCTTCCAGGGATTCCTCCACGCCCATCTCGATCGAGAACCGCGTCCCGACACCGATGGTGCTTTCCGCATGGATCTTGCCTTCCATGGTCTCCACCAGGCTCCGCACCAGTGCGAGGCCAATGCCCGCGCCCTGGAACTTCCGGGTGGAGGAAGAATCGACCTGCCAAAAGCGTTCGAAAATGCGCGGCAGCACATCGCCTGAAATACCGACACCGGTATCCGCGACGGAAAGCGTGAGCAGCCCGTCCTTCACCACCGCCTCAACATCGATCCGGCCGCCGGACGGCGTGAACTTGATGGCGTTGATGGTCAGGTTGAGGATGATCTTTTCGAACTTGTCGCGGTCGATCATCAGCGGATGGGC
>JAQGPE010000622.1 GCA_028293225.1 Akkermansiaceae bacterium
CATACCGGCGATGGTTGCGGGTCTTCGTCACCGTCACGAGAATGTGGTTCTGTTTACGGTCGATGTGCTCGAATTTTGCCCGGATCAGTTCCGAGTCGGGGCGGAGGCCGGCGAATAGGCCAATGGCGAAGAAAGGGACAAGGTCGCGATCGTGCTCCCAAGCCGCCAGGAGCAGCTTGCGCGCGTCGGCGGGATCGAACACCGGGACGTCGCCGCGGCGATCCTTGAGGGCAGGCAGGTCGGTTAATGGGTTCACCGGGACGGCGACCTTGGCGGCGCGTAGCTCGAAAATCGACCGGAGCATGCCCAGCTGTTGATTGTAGGTGGCCGGCGCCGGGGCTGAATTGTTGCGCCACTCCGCGAACCAGTCTCTCCAGAATGCCTCATCGAGGTTTGCGATCCGCTTTTCCTCCAGATCCGCGAGCTTGTTCCGGAATGGCTTCCACCGGGAGGCGGCATATCCAACAGACCAGTTCCCGGCGTGATCGGAATGGAAAGTGTCGAGCAGCTCGCCCAAGCGGGGAGAGGCCACGGCCTTTTCGAGCGCGGCAATGTGCTGGTCGCAGAAATCGGCGAGGCCGCGGTAGCCGAGAGATCTAACCGCATCGTCATATTTCACCGCTTCAGCGATCAGCACGGAGTCGACGGTGGTGGCCCAGGAGGGCAGGGGAGCGCGCTCGTCCATGATCGCCTTCGCGCGGGCCTTGGCTTCGTCCTCCGTGTCGAAGAGCAGGCGCTTCCGCTTCCCTGTTGGGGAATGCTTCGGGGGAAGGCTCAGGACCCATTTCCGGCGGGTCTTTGAATACTTCGGTTTGAATGCAGCCGCTCGACTCACGAGGATGCAACTCGCTGAATTCGGGCACCAATGCGAGGCTTTTAAGGGGGCTTGGTGGCACTTTGGTGGCACCAAGGGGTCCGGCAGCAGGGCACGAAAAAGCCCGCCGAAGCGGGCTTAATCATTCAAACAGAGGTGGTACGCGATGGCGGGTTCGAACCGCCGACCCCTACCGTGTCAAGGTAATGCTCTACCACTGAGCTAACCGCGCTTTAGGTCCTCCGTTCGGGTGCGGGAACCTAGGAACCCGGCCGGGACCTTGCAATCCCTTTTTTCACAAAACCGGTCGAAAATTTCACTCCCGGATCCCGGGCAAAAGAAAAGGCGGAGAGCCTCAGCTCCCCGCCATTTTTGGAATCTTCCACTCGAAGCGAACAGACGATCTCCCTGAGGCGACCGTGCCGTTGCAGATGGTTTCTTACTTCTTGGTCGCGGCCTTCTTGGCAGCCTTCTTCGCTACTTTTTTGGCGGACTTCACAGCCTTCTTGGCTGGAGCAGCGGCCTTCTTCGCAGGAGCGGCTTTCTTGGCAGCAGCCTTCTTGGCCGGCGCTTTCTTTGCAGGAGCGGCGGCTTTCTTGGCGGCAGCCTTCTTCGCAGGCGCCTTGGTCGCCGGAGCCTTCTTGGCTACGGTTTTCTTGGCAGCCTTCTTGGCTGGAGCCTTCTTGGCAGATTTGGCAGCTTTCTTGGCGGCCTTCTTGGCAGGGGCCTTCTTCGCGGTCTTCTTCACAGGAGCGGCTTTCTTCGCAGGAGCAGCAACTTTCGTCGCCGCCTTCTTCGCAGGAGCCTTGGTGGCCGCCTTCTTGGCGACCTTCTTCACTGCGGCTTTCTTCGCAGGAGCTGGAGCCTTTTTAGCGGCCTTTTTCGCGGGCTTGGCCGCGGCTTTCTTCGCTGTTTTTTTTGCAGCCATGGTCTTGTGTCGTTTGAGTTCGCGTTCGATGCTGAGTTTCTCTTCCGGCGTCAGATTGCCGGCGGAGAGGAGTGCGAGGATCGCCTCACCGAGACGGCCCCCAAAAGCGTTCGTCAGGTAGTCATGCGTGGCACGGTGGACCACGACGTCCTGAGGAAATGCGGCCTCGTAAACGTGGGCTCGACCAACGCGAACCCTCTTCACGAGTTTCTTGCGTTCCAGACTCTGCATCACGGATAGGACCGTGGTGTAGGCGCGCTCTTTACCATCGGGTAAAGCTTCAAGTACTGCGCTTACCGTAGATGGGCCATCGTGCCATAATACGGACAGCGCCTGGAGCTCGAGATTGGAAGGATGTATGACTCGTGCCATGACAGTAGATCACTGGATTCGTGTCACCATAAAGCTAGTAGTTCACAATTCCGTCAAGTTCAATTCGCTGGATTTTCAGGAAATCTTAAGTAAAGGCGTACTTTTCCCGTCTTTTTCCGATAATACTAAAGTTATAGTAGTCTATTTCGGCGGCTGATCCTCCGGAAGAGCGGGTCGCTTGATCGCGGGCGCGAGCTTCTTCAGTTCGCTCCAGAGCCCGGGGTCGGAGGGTTCGCCGTTGTAGATTACTACGCCTTCAGTGGAAATCAGAACCATGGCCGGCACGCTCTGGATTCTCAGCGTGTGGCTCAGTGTTGCCGCGGCATCACCCTTCAGCCATGCGCCCGGGATGTCGCCCAGCGAGGCAAGCATTGCCTTCGCATCCGTGAGCACTTCGGGGGACGACTCGACGAGCAATGACACGACCGCGATATCGTTCTTCCCCAGCTCCGCCGCCACCGCTTTGAAATCCGGCATGCTCTCCTCGCACTCACGGCTCCACGGCGACCAGAAGTGCAGCACCACCGCCTTCTTGTCCTTGGCCAGTTCCGCGAAGGCGGTCTTGCCGGAGCCGCTGAGAAAATCGAAGGACAGCGCCGGTTGGATCTTCACGCTCTTCATCGCTTCATCCAGCCGCAGCCGGTCGATGTGCGGGGCGAAGGCCGAGCCCTGGCGAGGGCTCAGCCAGAAGGCTTCGGTGATGTGCTTCTTGAAACCGTCCTTATCGCCCTTTTTCAGCGCGGCCAGCGACTCCAGGTACTCCACCACCGCCAGCCAGTCCTCGCGCACGGCGAAGATCTCGGAGTCGGCGATGTTGAACTTGTCCTTCTTTTCCAGGAACTGCGGCAGCAGTTCGACCAGCTTGTCGTCGTTGTGGCGGTCGACCAGGTAAAGGAAGCGCGCTTCCAGGACGGCTTCGTCCGTCGCGCCCTGCTTCTTCGCAGCCGTCACGGCCTGGTCGAAATCAGCCTGCGAGCCCCGCTCGGAAAGCATCTTCTCCAGCGCGGTCCGTTTCGGCGAAGCCTTCGCCTCGTGATCGCCAGGGGCGGGTTTCTCCAGCTCCTGGGCGAATGCGCATGCCGTGAGGCAAAGCAGGGCGAGGACTCGCGGCATGCGGGAAACGATCATCTTATTTGGCAGGGATCTGGAGCTTGGCGCCGAGCACCACCGTGTCCTTGGTCAGGCCGTTGGCCTTCTTGATGGAGTCAACGGAGACGCCGTACTTCTTGCCGATGCCCCACAGCGTGTCGCCCTTGCCCACCACGTGCACCTTGCCGGAGCCCGCGATAGGTTCGGGAGCGCTCGGCTTCGGAGCAGGGGAGGCGGCCGGCGTGCTTGCAGCGGGACGAGGCGCCGGGCGCGGAGTTGCGGCCGGTGCTGGTGCTGGAGCGGGTGTCACCGGTGCGGTGGTGTTGTCCTCATACGCGGCCTGCCCGTAAGTCGAGCTTCCCGGAGCCGCAGCCGGCTGCTGATAGGGTACTGCCTGACTGTTGCCGCCAGGCACGCCATACGGGTTGGAGGTGTCGTAGCCGTTGGAGCCGCCGGTCGTGTCGTAGTTGCCCTGGCCACCGCCTTTGTTGAACCAGGAGCACGATGAAAGTGCCAGCGCTGACGACGATACGAGGAGGATGCGGAAAGAGGTCATGATGGTTTCTGTTGGATTAGCAGTACGGATGGGTTTTGAAAAGGATGGAGGTGAAAGAGTTCACGCTTGTGATGAGAAAACGGCGCACGCGTTCGTCTTCATTCAAATCCTCCAACGGAAGAAAAGTTTCGCGGCGTCGCTGGTGGTCTTCGCGAGTTCGTCGAGTGTGACGTTGCGCGCCTTCGCAAGGAACTCCGCCGTGTGGCGTACATAGGCGGGCTCGTTGCGCTTTCCCCGGTACGGCATCGGCGCCAGGTAGGGTGAGTCGGTCTCCAGCATGAACTCGCCGTCGTTCATCGCGAGCGCCGTCTGCAGCGCCTGTCCGGCGTTCTTGAAAGTGGTCACGCCGCCGAATGATACCAGCCCGCCGAGTTCGATCACCTTGCGCGCGTTCTCCGCATCGCCGATGTAGCAGTGGAAAACCGCGCTCACCCGCTCCGCATAGAGCCGGTAGATGGCCAGCGCATCCTGAAAGGAAGCATCGCCGCTGCGGTCGCGCGTGTGGATGACCACGTTGAGGCCGGTCGCCACCGCCATCTCGAAGTGCGCCTTCAGGAAATCCCGCTGTCTCTCGTGGTAGGCCGCCTCTTCCCAGCCGTCCGGTGCGGGATGATAGTAGTCCAGGCCGGTCTCGCCGATCCCGCACACGCGCGGATCGGCGGCATGAGCGCTGAGCTGAGCCACGGCGTTATCGGGCTCCTCATGCACGCTGCAGGGATGGATGCCGATGCATACCGAGACCTCCTCGTAGCGTGCCGCGATGCGGAGGTTGTCCTCCACATCGCTGAGGCTGGTCGCCAGGCTCACCAGGCGGGTCACGCCAGCCTCCCGGGCGCGCCGGATCAGATCGGGAACCTCTGCCGCATCGAAGCGATGGCTGGCGAGGTGGCAGTGGGAATCAATGAGCATGCAACTGCTGAATCCTCTGACGCGCCCGCCGTCAATCTATTCACTGCTCGTGGGTCAACAGAGGGTTGTCGTCATCCTCGCCCTGAAGGTAGCTCTTCGGACGATAAATCATCGCAAAGGGGATGAAGATGATCGCCGTTCCGAACATCAGCCAGGTGAAGAAGCGGTAGTAAGCGGCGCCTTCGAGCTTGGTCTGGCCGCCGGAGAAGGCGGAGCCCTTGTAGGTCGTCCCGATCGTGCTGGTGTCGACCGGCACCTTCAGTTCCACTTTCCGCTTCTCCAGCCATGTATCAGGATTGGGCCGGTTGGTTTCAATTTCGTATTGAATCCCCTGGTTCCATTCATCCAGCGCCTTCTTGCTCGGGCCGTTGCTGAGCACCTGGTATTTCGCGGAGTTCAGAATCTTGTATTGGATGGGATTGCCCCACGGGTCATTGCCCAGTCCGGTCACGGTCTCGACCGCCGGCAGCTTGTCCTTGTTGACGCGGGCCAGTGCTTCCACCGCAGCACCCGCTTTCTGATAGAGCTCCTGCCCTGGAATGGTCAGGTCGCCCAGGTTGCCGTTGGACATCTTCTGAACGAAATCGTCATCGCTCCCGGTCTTCCCGTCGAAGCCGGGGAGCACGATGTTGCGGGCATCCTTTTTCCAATCCTTCGGCAGGGAGGCGATCGCCGCCGCGAACTGCTTGTCCGCCGCGCTGGGGATCTGGATGAAGCGGTTGATCTCCGCGGTGAAGATGTTGCCCAGGAACACCGACAGCCAGAACAGCGACATGACCATCGACTTCATCGACTTCGGAGCCTGCGTGTAGGCGAACTCCAGGCCGACGATCGAGACCAGCACTTCGGAGACGGTGATCACGGCGTAGGCCAGGATCTGCCACCACACCGACGGCCGATCGCCGTGGTCGATGAGTGACTGCAGCCAGACGATCATCGCAAACGAAGCGACCATGATGACCAGGCCCATCGCGATCTTGCGCAGCGGTGTCAGCGGAAAGACCCGGTTGAGCAGCGGGTAGACGACGAAGGTGAAGAGCGGGATGAAGGTCAGGATGAAGATCGGATTGATGCTCTGCACCTGGGAAGCCTCCACCTCGTGGCCGAAAATGTGCAGGTCGAGGCTCTCCGCCTGGATCACCCATGCCGACCCGGACTGGTCGTAAAGCGCCCAGAACATCGCCACGAAAAGAAACAGCGGCGTCAGCTTGCCGACCGCGATCAAGCCTTCCTTCGAAGCCAGGTCGCGGAAGAACTGCATCCCGGAGGGCGGGATGTGGATGAACTTGTGCCGCCCCATCCAGAACATGATCGTGGCGATCACCATCAGCACGCCCGGCACGCCGAAGGCCCAGTGCGGCCCGTAGTATTTCAGCAGCCACGGCGTCAGGATCGCGGAGAAGAAGGAGCCGAAGTTGATCGAGAAATAGAACCAGTTGTAGACCTTGGTGATCAGGTGATGGTTTTTCCTGCCGAACTGGTCGCCCACGTGGGCGGAAACGCAGGGTTTGATCCCGCCGCCGCCGATGGTGATCATCAGCAGGCCGCTGAAGAGCCACCAGCCGGACATGCCGGCCGTCCCCATGCACGCCATGGCCGCGTGACCCAGGCAGTAGACGATCGAGAGCAGCAGGATCGTCATGTATTTCCCCAGGAACACATCGGCGATCAGAGCGCCGATGAGCGGTGTGAAATAGACCCAGCTGGCGAACAGATGGAAATTCTCGCGAGCCTGCGCTTCGCTCATCGCCTTGCCGACCGAGCCATCCATCAGGTGCAGGTAGCTGGTCATGAAGACCACCAGGATGCCGCGCATCCCATAGAAGGAGAATCGTTCGGCGGCTTCGTTGCCGATGATATAAGGAATGCCTGGTGGCATGCCTTCCGTTTCAATAGCCGTGGTGCGGTACTGGGACATCGTTGCTAGAGGGGTCGGGCGGCATCTGCCGCAGGGGAGGGAGCGATCGCGTGAAGCAGTTCCCCGGCCTGCCGCCGGGATCGCGTGAGATTATTCGCGAAGTTTCGAGCGTCGTCGTCGCTGCCTCTGCCTGACGGAAATCGTCGGCTCGCTGCGGCAGGGATCGAAGCTCTCGTCATCAATAGAGAAAAGGATGCCCGCAAAAAGAGCGGAATGGTGCCAGCCGTCGAATCAATTCTTGAGTTTTGCGCCGGTGTTTTCTTTTT
>JAQGPE010000632.1 GCA_028293225.1 Akkermansiaceae bacterium
AGCGGGGTGAGGGTGATGAGAGGGTATTCACCGAGCTCGGTCTTCAGCAGGCCGCGGTCGCCCATGGCGCGCAGCAGGCCATTGAGGTAGCCGGTGCCCTGGGATTTCAGCATGCCGTAGGTGCTGAGCTGATCGAGTCCGGCGGCGATGATTTCCTGGGAGCGGCTGCCGCAGAGCATCTGGACGATCTTGCCGCGGCCGTATTTGCCTTCCCAGCCGTGCTCGCCTTTTCGCGACATGCGGGCGACGCCGCTGAGGACCTTGCGGACGACGATTTCCTCCTCGGCGGTGGGGGCGCGGTCCTCTCCGCCGCTTTCCCGGCACATGTCGCAGTTGCCGCAGGTCTCGGCATCCTCCTCGCCGAAATAGGCGAGGATCCACTGCTGGCGGCAGGTGCGGGCGTAGCAGAGCTCGACCATCGACTTCAGCTTGTCGCGGTCGCGGCGCTCTTTTTCCTCCATCGCCGTGTCGTCCAGCTCCAGCGCGCGGGCGAAGACATCCGGCTTCTTCAGGCGGGTGCCGCGCTGGCGCTTGCCGGGAATGTCGAAGCGCTCGATGTAGCCGCTGCGGCCGAGGGTGGCCAGGGCGCTGCTGACAGCCATGGGGTTCTTCACGCCGGCGCCGTCGGTGATGTCGTCGATGCTGCGGTGGATCTCGAAGTCGCGGTCGGCGTTGTTCAGCAGGAACTGGTAGACATCGCGGACGGTGGAGGCGCCGGGGTTGGCGCCCTCGATGAAGAACTCCTGGGTGCGGGTGTCGGCGAAATTGAAGAGCAGCTCGCAGTGGGCGGCCTCGCCATCGCGCCCGGCGCGGCCGGCTTCCTGGTAGTAAGCCTCGACGCTGCCGGGAACTTCGAAATGGATCACGAAGCGGACATCCGAGCGGTCGATGCCCATGCCGAAGGCGTTGGTGGCGACGGCGACATCGACC
This sequence comes from Akkermansiaceae bacterium, assembly GCA_028293225.1. Classification (GTDB taxonomy): domain Bacteria; phylum Verrucomicrobiota; class Verrucomicrobiia; order Verrucomicrobiales; family Akkermansiaceae; genus Haloferula. The sequence continues at coordinate 931 of JAQGPE010000632.1, forward strand.
TTTTTATTGATGAAGATCTCCTGGGCGCGCTCGCGGTCGGAGTCACTCATGCCGCCGTGGTAGGCGACGCTTTTGATCCGCCAGGAGGCGAGCGTTTCGGCCACTTCGTCGACTTTTTTACGAGTCGCGCAGTAGATGATGCCGGTGCGGTGGGCGGAGACGATTTCGCGGATGCGGTCGAACTTCTGCTGCTTCTTTTCCACCGCGGTGATGGCGAGGGAAAGGTTCGGCCGGGAGAAGCCGCTGACCACTTCGAAAGGATCGCGGAGCTTGAGCACCGCCATGATGTCCTGGCGGACGACCGGAGTGGCGGTGGCGGTCAGGGCCACGCACTGGGGGCGGCCGATATTGTCCAACGCGCGGCCGAGGCGCATGTAGTCCGGGCGGAAATCGTGACCCCACTGGCTGAGGCAGTGCGCCTCATCGACGGCGAAGAGGGAGACTTCGACGCCTTTGAGGGCATTGAGAAAGGATTCGGCGCGGAAGCGCTCCGGGGCGACGTAGACCAGCTTGTACTGGCCATTGCGCATGCCATCGAGGCGGGCTTTCTGCTCCTCCCACGGCACGGTGGAGTTGATCAGGGTGGCGGCGATGCCTTTCGAAACGAGGGCGTCGACCTGGTCCTTCATCAGGGCGATCAGCGGCGAAACCACCAGAGTGACGCCACCGAAACAGAGCGCGGGGAGCTGGTAGCAGAGCGATTTGCCGCCGCCGGTGGGCATGACGACGAGGCCGTCGCGGCCGGTGACGATCTCCGAGACGACGCGGTCCTGGCCTTCCAGAAAGCCGTCGAACCCGAAGTGCCTCTTCAGAGCTTCCCGCGGGGGGATCAGTGCCTTGCTGTCGCCGGAAACCATGACGGGATCGATGTAGCCACGGAATGGGAAGCTTCCAAGTGGATTGTTCAATTGAACTGACTTACAGCCATTGCATTCCGCGCGGAAAAGTTGGGTTTGGCGCGATCGGCCGACTCCTCCGTCGCCTCCCCTACGCTTATCCGAACCACTTTATCCGTTTAAAATAGGCGACTTACACGTTGCAAAGAGGCTACCACAGGACAGCGGCATCCCAGTTGCTAGGGAAGACGAACCATGAGAATGATACTCTACTTCATTGGCTCTCTGATTGTGCTGGGAGGCATTTGCTACGCCGCAATTCTGATTGGCGTTCCGACCGTCTGGGTCGGCGTGATCGGCGCTGTGATCCTGGGCTTGGGCGTGATTGGAATGTCGCGCACGGCGAACTCCACTACGACCACCACCACCACGGAACCGCGAGCTGGAACGGTGGTCAACAAGGTTGAGTGAAGCCGCTCAACCGACCAGATCACTGATCGAGCCGAAGTCGGCCGCGAAGAGTCGCTTGTACATGCGGGCGGCGTAGCCATCGGTCATGCCGGCGAGGAAGTCGCAGACGAGGCGGGCTTTGACCTCATCGGTGGGGGCGGCAGCGATCTCGGCGGAGGTGTCATCCGGGAGGAGCTGGAAGTCCTGCCCATCGATGCTGCCATCGGTGACGTAACGCTTTTCGAGCACGGACCAGAGCGAGTGGAGCAAGTGGTTGCCCTTGTGCTCCAGTTGCTTGAGCTGGGGGGAAAGGAAGACGACCTCGAAGGCCAGTTTCTTGAAGATTTTCGACTCCTCTTTCACAGCGGGATCGACCACCAAGCGGTAGCGGTAGCGGTTGCTGGAGCCGCTGAGGAAATTGACGTCGGTGGCGAGGGTGGTGGCCTTGATGTAGCGGCCGATCCGCTTGCCGACGAAGGGATCGACGTTGCGTTTGCGGATGGCCTTGATCAGGTCGCCGACCGGGCTGCCTTCGCCACAGTCGACGCCGTGTTTTTCGGCCCAGGCTTCGATGCGCTCGATGCGGAGGAAGCCGGCGCGGACGCTGTCGGAGAGGTCATTGAGCGAGTAGGCGGTGTCGTCGGCCCAGTCCATGATCTGGCACTCGATCGACTTGAAGGAGTCGCGGGTGTCGCCGGGCGGGAGTTCGGCGGGGAAATCGTTGTCGCCCATGGCCCATTCCAGGTAGCGATTCTGGAAGTCGTAGATGAAGTGGTGCTCCGGCGGCTTGCCTGCCGCGGATTTCCGCTCGGTCCAGAGGGACTTGTATTTCAGCACCGCGTCCAGGAAAGCGCGGGTCGGGTCCATGCCGGTGCGGCGGGAGGAGAAGATGGTTTCGGTCAGCAGCCGAAGCGTCTGGGCATTGCCCTCGAAGCCGCCGTAGCCGGACATGAGATGGTTCAGTGTGCGCTCGCCCGCGTGACCGAAGGGCGGATGGCCGAGGTCGTGGGAAAGGCAGGCGGCCTCGACCAGGTCGGGATCGACGAAGAAGTCCTCCGCAAGCGGATCGCCGAGGGATATCAACCAGTGGCAAATGGAGCGGCCGATCTGAGCGACTTCCAGCGAGTGGGTCAGGCGGGTGCGGTAGAAGTCGTACTCTCCGCTCCAGAAGACCTGCGTTTTATTCTGCAGGCGGCGGAAGGCGGGGGTGTGCAGGACGCGGTCACGGTCGATCTGGAACGGCGTGCGGAAATCCCCGGCGTCGGATTTCCCGGAGAAGCGTTCCGTGTCGAAGGCCCCGTAGAAGCGGTTGAGCATCGGGGACTTTCTAGCGGTGAGGCGGGGCAACCGGCAAAGGATTTTCCTGAGGCGGGAGGGATGGCTTAGGGGTGATGATTAACCGGGCGGATCGCACGGCGATTGTAGATCCGCTCATCGCGAGTCAGGAAGAACCGGCCAGTGACTATATTGAAGTGCGCCCGCCAGCCGTCGGCGCAGTATTCCTCGCCCAGGTCATGACCGCTCATGAGGAGTTCGACGGATTGGCCGTCGGGCTCCCATCCGAGCCAACTCACCCAGTAGTGATAGAAATCCCCGGACAGACCGGTGGTGCGACGGAAAAAAGGAAGCAGCCGGTCCGACAGGGGTTTCCCCGACTCTGGATCGATCTGCAGCCGGAACTTGCCATCCTTCAGAGTGAACAGCTCGGCGAAGTTGTCGCCACTGCCGGTTTTCTGATCCTCCAAGAGATGCCGATCATCCGGGGAGATCGAGAGGGTGGGCCCGTAGGATCCAACAAGGTTCGCGGAAGAACTGCCCTCGTGAGAGAGCGGGTAGGCGATATATCTGCCCGCTGTTCCTTGATGGATTATCCAAGCCTGCCAATTCCACTCGCCGGGCTGGACCAACACGACTGCCGATACTTTAAGACTCTCGGAGACCGCTGCGTAGGCGGGAGCCACCACCCAGCGAAGGGGAGCATCCGGATCGGAAGAAATCCGGCCAGAACTGAAAGACTGAAAAATACCCAGAAGAATTGCCGGAATCACGGTGATAAATTGGAGGAGGGCCGACGCTTTCCGACGATGTGCGCCGGTTTCCGCAGGTCAATCTCGACTCCGAGAACGCCAGGTAAAATCGGTGTCAACGGCTTCCGCTTTCCTCGTTAGTGGAAAACCCCACGCCCTTTCCCATGGTCGATTCCCCGGTCTCTGACATGCTGCCGCCATCTCAATCGCACGCGCGACACCTCCTGCAACCAGCACTCTGATGCCGGGCATTCAGCGAATTACGTGAATTTTTAGAGATTTGAGAAAAAGGGCAAATTTCTGCCGTTAACGCGCGATAGCCCTTTTGCTGTCCACTCCGTCCCTCCCCTGCCCGTTTTCACCTTCATGAACCGATCCAATCCTATCAAACGCCTGTTCTTCTGGCTGTCCGGTGCCGGTACCGAGACACTGGAGCAGTGTCCCACCTGGGAGCAGCGCAAGTATGTCGCCTTTGGCGCGACCGTGCTGGTGCCCTGCGCCTTTGCCTTCATCGCGTGCTCCTACGCACTGTCCACGCTAACCGACAATCCGCGGATCATCTATCCGGTGGCGACGGTCTGGGCGCTGATCATTCTGACAATCGACCGCGCGCTGCTGGCGGGCTACCGGCCGTTCCTATCGTGGACGCGGAAGATGAGCCAGTTCTCCCTGCGTCTGTGCGTGGCGGTGCTGATGGGTCTGACGATCGCGCACCCGCTGGTGCTGCTGCTGTTCCGCGACACGGTGAACACGGAGATCGAGAAAACACGGGCGGGGGAAATATCCGCGGTGCGCGAGTCTTTCGTCGCACTCAAGGAGGCGGCCCGCGGGCAGATCACCAAGGTCGAGGCGACCATCGGCGAGCTGCGTGAAAAGTGGAACCAGTCCTTCCAGGCGGAGTTCATCATTCAGAAGCGGGAGGACGCGGATTCCGCGATTCCCGGGCTGACGGCGGATCAGCAGACGGAGCTGAAAAAGGCGACCGATGAGGCCACCGCGCCCTTCCGGACGCGACTGGCGTCGGACGACAAGCAGATCGAGGAACTGACGCCGCCGTACGCCAAGCTGCAGACGGAGCTGGGCTTCTGGCAGTCCGAGTATGAGCGGGAGCTGAACGGCCAGCGCTCTGGGATGAAGGGCGAGGGTCCGCGGGCGAGGTCGATCCATGCGGATCAGCTCGATCCACGGCGCGAGGAGTCGAAGCGGATCGGCGCGCTGCTGGAGCACCTGAGCGCGGAGAAGGCGACGCTGCAGACGCAGGTGCGCGAGGCGGAAAAGGCCGCGATCGCGGCCTTTCAGACCAAGCTCAATGAGATCGCGACGGCCAACAAGAAGGAATCCGACCGCGTCGATGCCTTGAAGCGCCAGGTCGAGGAGAATCAGGCCGGAGCTTTCGTGACGCAGCAGAACGCGCTGCGCGAAACCATCAAGCAGCAGATCGACACCCGCCAGACCGAGTTGCAGCGGGCCCAGGACGACCTGGCCGGGATTGCCAAGGGCGAGGTCGATCGGATCGCGAAAATCGAGGCTGAGCCACGGCGCGATATCCTGACGCAGACTCTGGCGCTGCATGGTCTTTTCAAATCGGGCGCGCAGGGCGGCGAGTTTGCCTTTGCCACCTACATCGTCCTGACACTGCTGTTCATGCTGGTGGATACGATCCCACTGGTGGTCAAATTCTTCACCAAACCCGGTCCCTATGACACGCTGCTGGACCGCGACGAGATCGCCTACGACACCGAGCACCAGGCCTTCCGCAAAAGCCACCGCCGCTACATGGAGCAACTCGGCGCGGGCAACCTGATCGCGGTGACCCGCAACAAGCGGCTGGAGCATGCCCTGGTCGATGGCGTGGAGCACAGCCGCGCGGCGCGGGAGTTCCTCGACTCGCTGATCGAGATGGAAAAATCCTTTGCCACCAAGATGCAGGTGGAGGAAGAGGCCGCCCAGCATGCCGGGCCGGAGAAGCTGGCCGCGCTGGAGTCGATGAAGAAGCGCTTCTACGACGACATCCAGCGACGGATGGAGATCTTCTTCAGCGCGCAGCACGCGTGACGGAATTTCAGGGGTCGCGATTTCGTGCGAGGGCGGCCTGGAAACGGGCCGCCTTTTTTTCTTTATCGAACGGGCTCGGCGATCGGCGCGTCCAGGGAGAGGGGGATGACCGGCTTCGGGAAACCGTCGGCGTCCCAGTCGAGTTTCTGAACGCGGGTACTACGGCCCTTGTAAGTGTATTCGGCAGTGGTCTTGGCATGGTAGGCGATCCAGTCGTCCTTGCCATCCGGGGACTTGAAGAAGCTGTGGTGGCCGGGGCCGAAGACTCCGGAGGGGTCGTTGCGCTGGAGCAGCGGATTTGGCTCCTGGGTCCAGGAGGCGGGCTTCAGGGGATCATCGCCGACTTTCGCCCAGACGTAGCCGACCTTGTAGTCCGGCTTGCCGGTGTCGCAGGCGGAGTAGGTGAGGAACAGGCGATCGCCGTGGAGGAGCACGCAGGGGCCTTCGCGAACCTCCTCGCAGCCGAAACCGGAGGCAGGAATCAGGACGCGGTCGCCGGTGATCGTCATGGGGTCCTGCATTTTCGCCATGAAGAGACGATGCCCCGGGTGGCCGGCCCAGACGAAATAGAGCGAGCCGCCGGTTTCGAAGACGGTGCCGTCGATGGCGTAGAATTGATCGTCAGGGTCGGTGCGAAGCTGGACCGGTTCGCCATAGGGGCCATCGATTTTGTTGGTGGTGCTCTCCACGACGAACATGCGGTGACGTTCGTCGGTGCTGTCGGTCTTGGTGAAGTAGCAGTACCATTTGAGGCCGTGGGGTCCCTTCAGCTGATGAAACTCGGGTGCCCAGACGCCTTTGCCTTTTTCCCAGATCATGACGGGCTTGGCCTTCGCAAGCCCTCCGAGGGTGGGTGCGCTCCAGAGCCGGACGCAATTGCTCTGGGTGGTGGCGAGATGGTAGGCGCCGTCCGCGTAGCCCAGCCAGGGATCGGCGGAGGGGTTGATGGGGTTGAGGAAGGTGGGGGGCTCGGCAGACGGGGAAATGCCAGCGGTCGCGAGAAGGAAGAGCCAGGTGCAGTGGGTCATCGGCATAGATACGGAAGACCGAAGCCTAATTTCCCACTCGCCCGTGTCAGCCGCGGCTTTCAGGCTGGGCGCGTGAACGACTACCAGTCCCTTGAAGCCCTGCTACATGATCCATTCTGGGCGGCGGAGGGCGAGGCGGTGGAGCTGGGGTTCATGGAGAATGTCCTGAAGGAGCACCCAGGGCGGTCGCTGGAAATCGGCTGCGGATCCGGGCGATTGCTGCTGCCGCTGTTGCAGAAAGGCTTTGAGGTCGAGGGGCTGGAGCTTTCGGAAGAGATGCTGCGGCTGTGCAAGGAGGCGGCGGCGACGCTGAACCTCGTGCCGGTATTGCATCACGGCGACATGACGGCTTTCGTGCCGGAAGAGCGCTACGACTCCGTGCTGGTGCCGGCTTTCACGCTGCAATTATCGGAAGATGCGGTGGCGACGCTGCGGGCTTTTCACTGGCAATTGAAGGAAGGCGGCGTGCTGTATCTGAGCGTCTTCCGGCCGCAGGCGGAACTGCTGAAGGAGCTGCCGGAGAATGAATGGTACGATGACCACGGGATCGAGCTGGCCGATGGGCGCAAGGCTTCGCTGCGCACCCGCCACCGGCTGGACCGCAAGCAGCGGATTCTTTTCCGCGAGCATCACTACACGCTGGAAGGTCAGGAGGGAGTTCAAGAGCACCGGTCGGAGCAGACGGTGCGGTGGTTCACGCCGCGGCAGCTCAGCGGCATGCTGATGAAGACGGGCTTTGAAGTCCTGAACGCGATGGCGGATTTCGATCCGGAGCTGCCGGTGGATGACGACTCGCAAATCGTGACGCTGCTGGCCCGGCGGGCCGGGTGAGATTTTTGATCTCGTCGGCCGGTGGGGATCGCGGAATTCTCCGCCCGGAATGAGCAAGCAACAGGATCCCGCCCGAGTGACCACTGCCAGCCCGGAGCTGGCGAAGCAAGTGGCCGGCTTCATCGATGCCGAGGGGCGGTTGTGGGACGAGACGCCGCTGGCGGTGCTGCACTACCGGAGCGGCCTGGAGGAGTTCACACTGGGAGCGGAATACTGTGGCAGCGCCAATCCACTGGAGAGGATCGTGGGGGCGTTGATTCTTTCGCAACTAGGTGGCGAGGAGCGGACGTTTTTGGCGGAGTCGGTGGATCTGCTGATTCCCCTGCTGCAGGACAAGGACCCGCGGGTGGTGGACCATGCCGCGACGGCGCTGGGACACCGGCGTGATCCGCGAGCCATCCCGCATCTGGTGACGCTGGACGAGCACCCCGATGACTCGATCCGCCATGCGGTGGTGCTGGGTCTGACCGGGCAGAACGATCCGAAAGCGGTCGCGAGCCTGATCAAGCTTTCCAAGGATGAGGACCGGGATGTGCGGAACTGGGCGGTCTTCGGGCTGGCGACGCTGGTGCAGGTGGATACCCGCCGGGTGCGGCAGGTGCTTTTCGACGCGATGGCCGATGAGGACGACGAGATCATGGGCGAAGCCATGGTCGGCTTGGCGGCGCGCGGGGATACGCGGGTAGTCCATGCCCTCCTGAAATGGTGGAAAAAGGAGCGGCCCTTTGGCCTGACGCTGGAGGCCGCGGCATTGATCGCGGCGCCGGAACTGGTCCCGCCGCTGCAGAAGCTGCTGGACGAAATGGACTCGCGCGGGCCGGTCGCGTGGAAAAAGGAATTTCCCGAATGGCAGAGCGAGCACCCGGACTGGCGGACGGATCTGGCGTATGCGCTGGGGCGTTGCAAGGGAGAGATCGGGTAACTGCGATCCGGCCGGAATTCATCGACCTCCGGGACCTGCCATGATAGACGTAGGCTTCGAAGATTTCAATTTCCCTGAGCGGGAGCGAAAGCTCCAGTGGACCTCCATCCCCCTATGTTTGCCTCCATTTCCCGCCCTTCCCCGGCGAAGATCCTCAATCACCTGATCTGGGTTTTGCCAGTGCTGGCGGGGACTGGAAGCTACTACTCCACCGTTGCCGGTGCTCCCGACAAAGACCGCCAAACCATGGCCGGAGCCCGGCCGGAAGAATCACGGGAGCCGCGCAGCGGGGATGCGGGAGCGACCCTCGAAGCGCTGATCGAGCGGCAGCGGCAGGTGGCAAAGCAGTCGGCCCAGGCGATTCCGACTCTGGATGGAAAGGCTCTCCGGGAACGCTTGCTGGTCCTGAAAGGGGAATCTGTGCAGAGCGGGCAGTCACAGAAAAAGTGGGCGATTTACCAGGAAACGAAAACCCTGACGGAGGAACTCGCCCGGAGGGAGGGAGCAGCCGGAATCGCCTGGCTCGAAGCCAATTTCCCCGCGGTGCGGCTGCCAGCGATGGAGGCGTGGGCCAAGGAGAATCCGCAGGCAGCCTTCGACTACGTGACCCGTAGTACGGTCAACAGCCCCTGTACCTGCCAGACCCTGATCGCCCTACTCAACGCCAAGGCCGATGCCGGGCCGGAGACCCTGAAAGCCGCGGCAGCCCAGGTCCCGTGGCATCTTTTCCACCCTGAACCGGACAACGGCAGCATGGCCCGCGACTATTTCTGGTTCGTTGGCACGTCCGGACAGCACCAGACATGGCTCGCCAGCGGACTGCCCCGTTCGCTCGCCGAGCAGGGGATCGTCCTCGAAGGCGTCCTGCCCTGCTGGTTCGAGATCGACCCACCGCGGGCCTTGCAGGAGTGGTCGACCTGGCCGCGGCAAACCTTCGACCAGGCTGCCTACGATTTATGCAGCATGCTGGGTCCGCGGGACTGCACCTCGCTCCCGGATTTCGACGGTCTCAACGAGACTCTGAGAAAGGCGGACCCGCCCGTCTTGGCGAGGATCGTTGAAGTGTTTGGATACATTGCCAGAAAAGACCGGGAAATAGGAAATGTTTACCGGGCGAACTTCCCGGGCCTGGTCCCTGAAATCGCTCCCGAAGAAAGTCACGCAGACTCCGCTGAAGAAGCCGGGGATTTGCAACCGGATGAACCCGGGGAGACTCCGCCCGAAGACCCTGCCGGTGAATGAATTCCCTTCTGAAAATCTGCCTGGCTCTTTGTCTATCGCTTGCCTTCGGCTGGGCCGGGAAGGTGCTTGCTGAGCATCGTAGCGCATCTTCAGCGATGTCCATTCCGGCGGCCCCGGCCGATTTCAAAGGAAGCGGCGCCGGAGCAGCCAATGGCGGCCAAAATGTCGCCGATCCCCAGCTCGCCGCCCGCCGGGCAGTCGCGGGTTGCGAAAGCGAAGCGCTCTGGAAATGGCTGGAATCTCCAGGCAGTTCGGGGATGCCCGAAATGGATCTCCCTCAAGCGGTCGTCGAGGAGCTTTTCGCCCGAGAAGGCATCGCGGCGGTTCGGAGAGCGTTCACATTAACCGATCGGAATGACCGGGCCAAGTTCTCCGAACTGTTCCTCGACGCACTGTCCAGCAAGGATCCGGCCGCCGCCTACGCGATCTACAAGTCGCACCAAAAGGAATTCAACGGGACATGGGCGAACGAGTGCGTGCGAGCCGCGATACAAGCAGCCTGCACCCGCTCCGCGGAAGATCTGATCGCGATCGTCTACGAAACCCAGGGCAGCTATAGCACTTGCGTCTCGGCCGGCTATGCGGCCGATTTTAAGTTCGAAGAAGTGCTCGACCGCATCGGGACTTACTCGCCGAGCACCGCTCCGCGCGATCTTCTCGCCCGCTGGGCCGAGAGATCGCCCGCCCAGGCCGCAACGTGGATCATAGAACACCCGGACGCCGACGTTCTGCGGAAGAATCACACCGGCGATCCCGGGCTCTCGGAGATTTTCAACTCGATCGCCCATCTGCCGGGTCCGGAGAAATCGCAAGGCCTCTCGACCCTGATGAAGATGCCCGAAAAGGTGCTCGCGGATTCCTGGAAGGAAATCGCCAACGAGGGCCGGGGTAAACTGGACCGCGAGTTGCTTGATGCCGCAAGGACGATGGACAGGCTAAGCTTCTACCTCGTCGAATCCCTCCTGAAAACGCGGACGATGGATGAGCTCGACTCCTCCTGGTCCGTCGTGCCGAAAGAGGACCGGCAAGTGGCCCTGAAGGCGGCACTCGATCAATGGAGCGAAGAGGACCCCTCCCCCACCGCGGAAAAAGCCCGGACTCACTGGCGGCAGATCGTTGAAACGCGGTGGCGGCAGAGCGATCCATGAGGCGCAATCGGACACGCTCGGGGCTTGCCCCGCCGGACGGGGTCCCTAGCCTGCGCCGATGTCTCGCAGCTATCGCATCGCAGTTCTTGCCGGAGACGGCATCGGCCCGGAAGTCATGACCGAAGCGCTCCGCGTGCTGGACGCCGTCGAGGAGAAATTCGGTTTCACCACGACGCGGGAAGCCAAAAACGTGGGCGGGGCGGCACTGGATGCCAGCGGCCACCCGCTGCCTCCCGACACGGTGGCGGCGTGCGAGCAGAGCGATGGTATTCTCTTCGGCTCGGTGGGTGGACCGAAGTGGGAGACGCTGCCACCGGATCTGCAGCCGGAGCGCGGAGCACTGCTGCCGCTGCGCAAGCATTTCGGCCTGTTTGCGAACCTGCGGCCGGGGGTGTGCCTGCCGTCGCTGACGCATGCTTCGCCGGTCAAAAATGAACTGATTCCGAATGGCTTCGACGTGCTGTGCGTGCGCGAGTTGACGGGGGGCATCTACTTCGGCCAGCCGAAGGGCCGCGAGGAGCGCGACGGTGAAGTGGTCGCCTTTGATACGATGATTTACCGCAAGAGCGAGATCGAGCGGATCCTGCGGGTGGCCTTCACGGCGGCCGGCGGCCGCGGCAAGCGCCTGGTCTCGGTGGACAAGGCCAACGTGCTGGCTTCCTCCGTGCTGTGGCGTGAGACCGCGAATGAGATCGCCAAGGAGTTCCCGGAGATCGAGCTGAGCCACCTCTATGTGGACAATGCGGCGATGCAACTGGTGCGCCGCCCGGACTCCTTTGACGTGCTGGTGACGGAAAACCTGTTCGGCGACATCATGTCGGATGAAATGGCGATGTTTTCCGGTTCGCTCGGCATGCTGCCCAGCGCCTCGCTCGGCCAGCAGAAGGAAGGCGGCCTCTACTTCGGCATGTATGAGCCGTCGGGAGGTTCCGCGCCGGACATCGCGGGCAAGGGCATCGCGAATCCGATCGCGCAGATCCTTTCCGCCGCGATGCTGCTGCGCTTCTCGCTCGGAGAGGCTGAAGCGGCCGCGGCGATCGAGGCGGCGGTGGCCAAGACCATCGACGACGGCTACCGGACGGGCGACATCGCCACCGGCGCGGCCAGCGAGAAGAAAGTAGGCACAAAGGAAATGGCCGACGCCATCCTGGAGCGCCTGTAAGACCGCAGATCTTTCACCGGTAATGGGGACGGAATTCATTGATTCCATCCCCGTTTTCGCTGAAATGGGGGCTCTCAGACAACGAAAGAACCCTTTCTTTTCGCTATCCGCCACAAACCTATTTCCGCCATGAACTCTCTCGACCGTCGCGAATTCCTGCTCTCCCTCTCCGCCGCCATGGTGGGTCTCAGCGCCACCAGCGTGCTGGGACAATCCCAGAAGGCCGAAGCCGGGGCCGAGGTGCTGGGCCAAGGTAAGTACAAATGGAAGGTCGTCCCGAACTGGGGCGTGCTGGATGCAAGCACTCCGGTGAACGATTGCCACGGGATGATCCAGACCAAGGATGGCCGGATCTTCCTGCTGACGAACGACACCCACAACAACGTGATCATCTACGATCGCGCCGGCAAGCTGCTGGGCAAGTGGGGCACCGAGTATCCGGGCGCGCACGGTTTCACTCTCGCCGTTGAGGATGGCCAGGAGGTTTTCTACATCACCGACCAGAACCGCAACCAGTTCTACAAGACGGCCACCGACGGCAAGGTACTACGTACCTGGGACTACCCGGAAAAGAGCGGTAAGTACGCCAACCAGGGTGAGTTCAAGCCGACGCATGTGGCGCTGTCTCCGGACGGCGGCCTGTTCGTGGTGGATGGCTACGGCAAGAGCTGGTGCCACCGCTATGACAAGAAAGGCGAGTGGGTTTCCTGCTTCGGCGGCGACCAGCCGGAAGGCGCGAACCTGGCCTGCGCCCACGGCTGCTGGGTCGATACCCGCGACTCGAAGAACCTCGTGTGGATCACCTCCCGCCAGGAGCACAAGATTAAGCGCTACACGATGAACGGAAAGCTGGTCGACATCATCGAGCTCACCGGCGCGGAGCCGAACTTCATCGTGCCCTTTGGCGACCACACCTTCATCCCCTACCTCACCAGCAATGAAGGGCAGGGGCAGAAGAACGGCTTTATCAGCATCCTGGGGCCCGATCACAAGATCGTCGCGAACCTGGCGGCGCCAGCGCCGGTTTATACGGATGGGAAGGTGGAGAAGCTGGCTGCCGACACGACGGTGTTCACTTACCCGCACGGGATCCTGATCGATGACCAGAAGAGCATCTACGTGGCGCAGTGGAACTCGGGGAAGACTTACCCGATCAAGCTGGAGCGGGTGCCGGCTTGAAGTCCGTTTTGCACAGGCGAGCAAAGGTTGGCGGACGACGTCCGTCAACCAACTCTGCCATCCCAGGAATCAAGCATCCCGAGATTTATCCGGCAGCTTCACTTGAGCGAAATTCTTCCAGGAGTTCTCGCATTCTTGGAAAATCATCGGCTTCAATATCCAATCTCTCCTCGGCGGATCCGAACGGATTTATCGAAAGATGGGCTCCTGGCGGGAGATCTTCAAAAATCTCCTCAATCGGCATTGGGAAGAAACCAATTCCCAATTCACCCATCGGACCTGCGATGGATGCAGCCTCTTCCGGACTGGTGTAGACGAAGACAAATTCCCCGTCCTCTGTGGGGTAAGGAAGCGGATCCCAGGTCCGGCGCTCCACATTGCCACCGACGTAGAGCGGGTGCTTCAATAGCGATCGCACAAAGAAAGCCAGCGCATACTTGCCCTCAAATCCAGTCACCATGAGCTTGATCGCCTGCTTGACCGGAAGAACGGGAACGGCGCTCCCCGGAACTGACGAAGCACTCGGCAATGGCGGTGGGCTCGAAGGTAGCGGTGGAGGAAGCGCTCCTTTATACCCGCCCCCCTCCCTCACCAGGTATTGATACCAACTGCAGATCTCGTCCTCTGGACCGTTCGTCAGTCTCTTCAGCACCCGACCCGATGGGAAGCAGATGAGACCTGAGCGAGTCCGCATCGCCACGATTTTTTCAGAAGTTCCTCCCCACTCTCCGCCGTGATTTCGGCGGTAGGTTTCGCCCAAATAGCTTCCGAACATGACGGCAAAATCCTCGACATCTTTTTGAGACGGCTTTGCCTCCGGAAGTTTCAGCCAGAGCAGATCCAAAGCGTCTTCAACCCGCTCGATGAAGGCGTCCGAGTAGTTGGCCTCCTGGCCAAATTGCCCGCGAAAGTACCGGACACATTTTTCTGAAAGCTCTGAGTGGTAAGCCGCCAACTTCTGGTCGGGGGTGAAATCGCTCCGGGACATGCTAGAAATGAGCAAATGGGTGACGTCGATTACTCCTCCCTTCTAATATGGAGGACAGTTTCTTTTCGCAATCCCAGCCTAACAAAAAGCTCCCGCAGCTTTCGCCCCGGGAGCCACTGTTGAAAACGACCGTCAGGCCCGGATGCGGTCGCCGAGGCCGCCGGAGCGGAAGGCTTTCATCAGATCGCTGGAGATCATGTCGTGCGGGAAGCCGAGGCGGATGCTGCTGACTTCATCCAGGCGCTTGAGGTGTTCGGCCGAAAGCGTGACGTCCAGGCTACCGATGTTGTCTTCCAGCTGGCTGATCTTGCGCGCGCCGATGATCGAAATGACCGGCACGGGGCGGGAGCGCAGCCAGGCCAGTGAA